>NZ_JBQSVO010000018.1:0-39948 GCF_052376275.1 Pseudoalteromonas sp. AOP7-A1-14
CGAAAAAGTTACGCAGCCATTGGTGCTCACCAGGCTCACATAAAGATAGTGCTAACTATGCGGCTATTTATACGGCATTAAGAGCCGCTAAAGAGTTCTATGACTTAAAAGAAAAGCACATTGATGGTTTGGCCTTTGAAAGTGCTAGGAGTCTTTACAAGGCATATGAAACGGAGCTTTATAAGTTTGACCATGCGTATCGTATTTTTAGTGAAAACTCGATTGAAATTAGTAAAAACGGCTCTGATATTTTAAAAGCAACAGGTCTTGTTGAAGATATTGAACACTTATATGTTGATTGGTACTTGCATGATTTAGCGATTGTTTGGGGTAAGCTAGTTGATGATGAAAACTTACTTGATAATTGGAGTCTAGCTGGAATAAACAATCAGCAAAACTTCTTCCGTGAAGAAGTAAAAGGTGTATTAAGCAAAACTCAAACTAAACGGGTTTTTGTGATTATTTCCGATGCACTTCGATACGAGGTAGCGCATGATATTCACCAGCAGATTAACGATGAAAAACGCTTTAAATCTGAGATTAAGTCTCAGCTAGGCGTTGTGCCTTCTTATACTCAATTGGGGATGGGTAGCTTGTTACCTCACCAGAAGCTGACAGCTCACCTTGGCACTAAGCCAGAATATAAAGCTGATGGCATGTCTGTGCATGGGCATGACAACCGCCATAAGATTCTTGAAAAGCATGGCGGTGTTGCTTTTAAAGCGGATGAGGTCCTTAACTGGACAAATCAAGAAGGCCGAGACAAAGTGCGTGATACTCAGGTGGTATATATTTATCACGATGAGATTGACGCAATAGGTGATAAGCAAGTAACTGAGAACCAAACCTTTGAAGCCGCTCGCGATGCCGTTGATGAAATCAAGCAATTGATTGGTCGTATCATTAATCGCTTAAACGGTAGTAGAGTGCTTGTTACCGCTGATCATGGTTTCTTGTTTAAAATGACGGACGTGACCGATTCAGATAAAACTGCGCTTAAATCAAAACCAGCAGGCACAACCGAAGCCAAAAAGCGTTATGTAATAGGCTCAAACTTACCTACAGACAGCTATTACTGGACTGGCAAATTGGCTAATACTGCTGGCGTAAATGTTGAAGGTGGTGATGATGCTGAGTTTATGATCCCTAGGGGAAGTAACCGCTTTAACTTTGTTGGTGGGGCCAAGTTTATTCATGGTGGCATTATGCCACAGGAAATTTGTGTTCCTGTTCTTCAAATTAGAGAGTTAGATACAAAGGCTCAAACGAAACACGCAAAGCAGAAAGTAAACGCTGTTCCGCTCAATAATCCTGTGAAAATAGTATCTAATATCGATAGGATCAAATTCCTTCAAACAGATCCGGTAGGCGAGAAATTTAAGGCCCGTGAATTAGAAATATGGATTGAAGATTCCGATGGGAAAAAGGTAAGTTCACGTGAAAAGGTATTGTTTGAATCGACTTCAGAGAAGATGGACGATCGTAAACGCAACGTACAAATAAAATTAGAAGGTAGCGGCTTTGACCGCACAGTGAGCTACAAGCTAATGATGGAAGATACAGAGAGCAAAGTAAAAACAACACACTCTGTGATTATTGATTTAGCTTTTGAAGACGACTTTTTTTAGGGAAGGCATAAAATGGAAACCAAAGACAATTTAGAAAATGATAATCAAGAAAACCAAGTTGCCAACCAAGAACGTGAAATTAATGTACATGTTCATATGCATGAAAATGACGCGACGATAGACCCTATAGACGATACTGCACCTGTGCTTACTGAGCGTGGGGAGCTAAGAAGTATTGATCTAGACGAGCTGATGATAAATGAATTTAAAGGTCGTATTGTACGTAAAGATCTAACAAAGCAGTTAAAAGAAGGTGCTAACGTTCCTGTATACGTACTGGAATACCTTTTAGGTATGTATTGCTCTGCTGCTGAAGATGACTTAATTGAAGAAGGCATGAAAAACGTTAAGAAAATCTTAACGGAAAACTATGTTCGACCAGATGAGGCCGAAAAAGCCAAGTCGCTTATTCGTGAGAAAGGCACGCATAAAGTTATTGATAAAGTGACGGTTAAGCTAAACCAGAAAAAAGATATTTACGAAGCAAGCCTATCTAATATCGGTATCAAAGATGCGGTTGTGCCAAATAAAATTGTTAAAGAAAACGAGAAGCTCTTAACAGGCGGTATTTGGTGCATTATTACAGTTAGCTATTACTATGAAGAAGGCCAGAAAGTATCACCTTTTAGTGTATTTAGCTTAAAGCCAATTCAAATGCCTTCTATGAATATGGAAGAGGTATATCAAGCTCGACGTAAATTCACAATGGATCAGTGGATCGATATGTTACTGCGCTCAATTGGAATGGAACCTGCTAATTTAGATCACCGAACTAAATGGCATTTAATTGCTCGCATGATCCCATTTGTTGAAAATAACTATAACGTTTGTGAACTTGGGCCGCGTGGTACAGGTAAGTCGCATGTTTATAAAGAGTGCTCTCCTAACTCGCTCTTGGTATCGGGCGGACAAACTACAGTTGCTAACCTTTTTTATAATATGTCTTCTCGCCAAATTGGTTTAGTGGGAATGTGGGACGTTGTGGCCTTTGATGAAGTAGCCGGAATCCGTTTTAAAGATAAAGACGGTATTCAGATCATGAAAGATTATATGGCCTCAGGTTCATTCTCTCGTGGCCGTGATTCGATAGAAGCTAAAGCGTCAATGGTGTTTGTTGGTAATATTGACCATAGCGTTGAAACTTTAGTAAAAACGAGTCACCTTTTAGCGCCATTCCCTGATGATATGATTGATGCCGCATTTTTTGACCGTTTTCATGGTTACATCCCTGGTTGGGAAATACCTAAAATGCGCCCTGAGTTCTTCACAGACCGCTTTGGTTTAATAACTGATTACTTAGCTGAATACATGCGCGAAATGCGTAAGACGACGTTCTCAGACTCTATTGATAAGTTCTTTAAGCTAGGAAATAACTTAAATCAGCGAGATGTAATTGGTGTACGTCGAACAACGTCTGGTTTATTAAAGTTATTAGTACCTCATGGTGAATACAGTAAAGAAGACGTAAGAACGTGTTTAACTTATGCTTTAGAAGTTCGACGCCGTGTAAAAGAGCAGCTAAAGAAAATCGGCGGTATGGAGTTTTTTGATGTTAACTTTAGTTACATTGATAACGAAACGTTTGAAGAGTTTTTTGTAAATGTGCCTGAGCAAGGAGGTTCTAATTTGATACCTGCTGGAATAGCTAACCCTGGGGTACTGCATTTTGTTAGTGAAGGGGCAGCTGGCAAGCTAGGGCTTTATCGAGTTGAAACTCAAATGACACCAGGCAACGGAAGGCATTCTACATCTGGCTTTGGCTCTGACACTTCTGCAAAAGAGCAGGTTCGCGTTGGCTTTGAATATTTCAAGGGTAATTTAAATCGTATTGCAGCTAATTCACGATTTTCGGAGCATGAATTTCACTTGCACTTTGTTGATTTACAAAACTCTGGCAATAGTCATACAGCAAGTTTAGCTTCTTTAATTGCTAGTTGTTCAGTTCTAATGAATAAACCAATACAAGAGTCTATGGTTGTGCTTGGCAGCATTACATTAGGTGGTGTGGTAAATCCAGTGCAAGATCTCGCATCTAGTATGCAAATAGCGCTAGAAGGTGGAGCAACCAAGGTACTTCTGCCAATGGCATCAGCCAGTGACATCCCATCAGTCCCAGCAGAGACGTTTACTAAGTTTCAGGTAAGCTTTTACAGTGACCCTGTGGATGCTGTTTATAAGGCGCTTGGGGTAAATTAATGTAAGTGGGGCAATTGTAGTGGTAGAGTCATTTTGACCACTACACATATTATTAAGGTTATGATCGCTGCACACAACTAATTAGTGTATCTGTGCCTTGTGTGGGCACCGGAGCCTAAACAAGGCACAGAAGCAGTTTATGGAATAGGGGTCATAGAATATTTCATGAAATGACACGGAAAATATTAGGGTAGTGGTCACCTGATTTGAAATTTTTGGTTTGGAATTTGTGATTTGAGGTTTGTGAATTTGCAAGGGTAGGGGTCTAATTTTGAGGAAGATTAAAGAGCTAAAAAAGTGGTTTGGGCGCTTGGGCACAAGTTTGGGCACAAATCGATAAAAACTGGAATTTTTAGGATGATCTTTTGAGGCTTGGCTCTCGTTATTTTAAAATTTTGAATACAAAATAATAAAAAACTAAGAATTTAATTTTTAGTTGAATAATTAAACGAATAGATTGAATAGGTTTTTTAACTGTTTGAAATATAGAGTTTAATTGGTACGACCGAGTGGATTCGAACCACCGACCTCTACCATGTCAAGGTAGCGCTCTAACCAGCTGAGCTACGGTCGTACAATTTTTTTAGGGTTCTTAAATGTTGGTACGACTGAGTGGATTCGAACCACCGACCCCTACCATGTCAAGGTAGTGCTCTAACCAACTGAGCTACGGTCGTATCATAAATTAAGATGTGTTAATTGCTCAACAACGGTCGCTAATATATAGCGTGTGCTTTAGTGAATCAAGTGAGAATATGTTTTTTTAGTGCGTTTGCCGTTTTTTTATTCATATTGGGCTGATTTCACACGTTTTATAAAATACTTGCCACCATTTTACATGTGCTTTGGCTGATGACTTTAAACTATAAAGTAAATTATCAGGGCTATCGTTTATAAAAGAGTGTAAAGCACTAGGGGGACTTTGAGGAGGTGTTAGCCATAACGCTTTATACAAAGGCATTAACCGCTCTAGGGCCGATGTTAATTGTGCTTGATAGGGTTGTAGTTGTGATAAATAATACTTTTTAAAAATATTGCTAAGGATTTTCGCTTTTTGTTTGTTTTTATTGGGGGCGCAAAAGCGTTTAAGTTTAAGGTTTTGTAAGTAAACGCGCGTGTCGTTATTAAGTTTTATTTGTCTTCTAGCTGAACTAATAAGTGCTTGATTAAAATTAAACTTATTTAAAACTTCTAAAGCTGGGAATAGCAGCTCGGAGTCGATATTTTGATAATCTTTAGCTGTAATTGCTTTTTTGATATTAACGAGTTGTTGTAATGCTTGTTCAGTTTCAACTAAACCTGAAAGACTCTCATCTACTTCGTAGCTACCTAACAGCCACGTTCTTTTAAGTTCAGGTTCTTGGTAAAGTAAGGCTTTGAAATTTGCATTTAATTGTGCTTTTTTATTTGCCGTGGCATTTTGTAATGCTTGATATATTTTGGGTTTATCTTCTATGGTTGCCATGCATTTATTGGTAAGTTGAATAAAGCGAATTTGATAAATAAGCTTACTACTTACTGTGGCTACTTTTCCTAATTGATTGTTGTGAGCAGCGATTAACCCATTTAAAGGGCAGTGATTGAGCTGGGCCAGCTGTAGTAAACTGATGGTTTGCTTATCTATATTATCGTTGAAGTAATTAATATCAATATTGCGCAGTTGAGATGCAGAAGGGAGTTCAACTGCTGTGGTGCTTGCTAGACGCTGCTGATACTCGCTGTATGTATCGCTTGGTTTGTCATTACATGCGCTGATAATAAAAGTAACTAATACCCACACAAGTACACTCGCCACTTTTTGACAAGGCAAACGGTAATTATGGTTTTTATTCGCCCGCTTATTTAGCATTTAATTAGCTTATCACTTGATAAGACGTGTGATTGATTCATGTTTAAAGCGCCTTGAAACTGTGTACGTAAGCATTATAGCGGCTACAGATAAACCAACAATAATACCAACCCAAAAACCATGTGGGCCCATAGCTGGTACTATTAAGTCAGTACGGGCAAGTATAAAGCCGAGTGCAAAACCAACCAACCAATAAGATATAAACGTAATATAAGATATTGGAGTTGTATGTTTTAAACCACGCAAAATACCGTTGGCTGCAACTTGCAGTGCATCAGGCAATTGATAAATACACGCCAAAATCATAATTGAAGAGGCAAGTGCGATAACGCTTTCGTTGTCAGTATAAAGGTGGCTGATAGCATGGCGACCGATAAAGGTAATCGTAGCAAGTAGTATTGCAATACACACCGCGAGCATATAGCTGGTTGATATTGCGTTTTTAAGCTGCTGGTAGTGACCTTGGCCATATAGATTACCAATGCGTATACTTATCGCAATAGAAAGGCTTAGGGGCATCATAAATAGCAATGTAGTTACACTAGCAGCAACTTGATGACCCGATACTGCAACAGCGCCTAAATGCGCAATAAATAAAGGAATGCACGCAAACAGTGTAACCTCAAAAAAAGTCGCTAGTGAAATGGGAATACCCACTTTAGTTATTGTCCAAATGGTTTGTAGCTGCGGCGCTTTAAAACCAGCCAACAAGCCTTTGGCATTGACTTTTTTACTGTTGTGGCAGTAAATAACTTGTGCGATCGCCATAGCTGTAAATACAAGGGCGGTTGCAATACCACACCCTGCACCGCCAAGAGCGGGCATCCCCAATTTACCGTGGATAAAAATATAATTTGCCGGAATATTAATGCCAAGACCGATTAAGCTAATGTAAAAGGCGGGTTTAGTCATCCCCATGCCTTCGGTTACATTACGATAGACACTAAACACTAAAAAACCAATAACCCCCCATTTCACAAAATGGATATAATCATCAGCGAGTTCTGCAATGGCTGGAGTGGTGTCTAACTTTAAAATAACGGTGTTTGCTAAATAAGCGATGGCTAAACCAATCACACTTAAAATAGCGGTTAAGTATAAACTTTGCTGAAAATAATGGCTTATGCCGGCTTTGTCATTGCCTCCTGAAAATTGTGCGATGATACCGGTCAGCGCTAATAAAATACCTTGTAGGGCAAGCATTGCGGGGTTCCAAATACCCGTAGCAATTGATAGAGCGGCTAAGTCCGTGGCGCTGACTTGGCCTGCCATTATCGTGTCAACGACCGACATTAATACTAAGGTAACTTGTGCTAAAAAGACCGGAATGGCCAAAGAGATAAGCCGTTTGGCTTCCCAATTACAAAATGTCATATCACACACTAACAAGAATAAGTGATGCTATTGTAATTCAATAAACCTAGAAAAAAAGCTTCTATCGATGAATGAGGCTATTTTTTCAGTTACACTTAATCGGTTAATTTTTATTAGGAATGGTTATGTTTACTGGTAT
Source organism: Pseudoalteromonas sp. AOP7-A1-14 (assembly GCF_052376275.1). Taxonomy (NCBI): domain Bacteria; kingdom Pseudomonadati; phylum Pseudomonadota; class Gammaproteobacteria; order Alteromonadales; family Pseudoalteromonadaceae; genus Pseudoalteromonas; species Pseudoalteromonas sp. AOP7-A1-14. Next base: position 7,187 of record NZ_JBQSVO010000018.1, read on the forward strand.
CGTGCAAACACAGACAAAAGTTGTTGAAAATAACCACAATGAGGGAGTCCTCAGGTTAGTACTTGAAGTTGAACAAGTGCATGTTGAAAACTTAAACTTAGGTGCCAGTATAGCGATTAATGGGTGTTGCTTAACGGTTGTAAAAGTGTGTTTAAGTACTTCTGATAACGCAATCAAAGTTCATCAAGCACATGTGTATTTTGATGTGATTGACGAAACGCTCAGGTTAACAAATTTAGGTGAATTAGCCCAAGGAATGCGAGTTAACTATGAGCGCTCGGTAACTTTTGGCACGGAGCTTGGCGGGCATATTGTATCAGGGCATATTCATTGCTGCGCTAAAGTAGAGCAAGTTATCCATCAGCAAAGTAATTGTAAAATACAATTGTCGATTCCAACTGAATGGCAAAAATATGTATTGTATAAAGGCTTTGTAGCCATTAATGGTGCAAGCTTAACGGTAGGAGAGGTTGATGAGCAGGGCTTTTGGTTGCACCTCATTCCTGAAACGTTAGCGATCACTAATATGGGTGCTGCTGAGGTGGGCAATCGATTCAATGTAGAAGTTGACCAGCAAACCTACACCATCATCAATACCGTTGAGAACTATTTAAGCCAACATTAAAGCTAATTCAAAATATTTGTTCGTCGTCGCTGTCAATATGCAGCTCTATTTTGTTGCGAGCGTAATCGATGTGCATATTTAAGTGAATAGGGTTGCAGCATGCGGTGCAGCCTTCAATATAATCTTGATCACCCTCACTGGCATCAAGCGCGATATGAATATGATGCCCACAATGAGGGCAAGTAATACGTTGTGATAGTTGATATTTCATCAGCTTTTACCTTAATCAGGCATGCCTGATCACTATATTAATTAAGTTAATTTGCAACTTCATTGTCGTCAGAGTATCCGGGTATATGTTTACTTTACTCGGCTGGCGTAACAACATTTGCAGCGCTACACAAATACTTTTAGCTCTTTAAATATAGTGTGAAATATCTTTTTGTGACACTTATTTGAATACTAAAAACCATTATTTGAGTAATAGATTTATTTGTTGTTTTGCTTCAGTAAGATAGTGTCCGGCAAAAATGTTTGCGTGATTTAAAATATGATAAAGTTGGTAAATTATTTTGCGTTGTTGGTACCCTCGAGGCAAAGGGTAGTGCTTATTATAGGCAATATAAAACGCTTCAGGGAGTGGTCCAAATAGTTCGCTCATGGCTATATCGGTTTCTCTGTCGCCATAATAGCAAGCTGGATCAAAAGTGCTCGGCACACCTTGCATAAACCCCATATTGCCGCGCCAATAATCACCATGCAATAATGAAGGTTTTACTGTATGCCCATGCAGCTTGTTTTTTATAACGCTTACGAACTCATCTTTATCGACTAAGTTAATGCCTTTCTCGTCCAGTAATTGTAATTGCCAACCAATACGTTCCTCAGCGAAAAATACATCCCATTTTTTATGCCAGCGATTAGGCTGGCTAGTTGGACCAATAAAGTTGTCATGATCAAAGCCAAACATCGCTTGTTGATGCTTTAAATGTAATCTTGCTAAATGGCTGCCCATAATATGCCAATCGGTGTGAGGTTGTTTATCGAGTTCAAGCCATTCTAAAACAATAAAGGCATATTCGATATTAGCCCCCGTTGTAATACAGTCGGGCACCATAAACAAGCTTTCTTGGGTGAGTAATGTTAAGTTGTGAGCCTCGCACTCAAAGCGTTCTAGATCATGTGAATAACCTACTTTGACAAAGTATTGACGGGTCCCATCGCTAATTTGAAACAGTTTATCACTATTGGCACTTTGCAGCTGCTGCTTAATTGTATGTTTAAACTCAAAATGCATGGCTTGGCTAATATGTTCGTTGACACAGTTCCACATAACATTGAACACCTTTTGAACAGATACTTAAACTATGGCAAAAAGAAGTTCAATAGACAAACACTTACAGGTAAAATTAATGATCCTGATATTTTAAAAGGCTTGTTTATAAAATGAATAAAAGTGTTGTTACCAATTTTATTGCTGCTGTGTGTGTTGCGGTGGGTTATTTTTTTGAACAAAGTATTGTTTTGTCGGTTGGCTTATTTGCGCTTTCAGGCGCGGTAACAAACTTATTAGCTATTCACATGCTGTTTGAAAAAGTCCCTTTTTTATATGGCTCAGGGGTGATTACTTTAAAATTCGAACGCTTTAAAGAAGCAATTAAACATTTAATCTTAACTGAGTTTTTTTCGCCAGAAAAAATAAATCAATTTTTAAGCTCACAAACTGAGCAGTTTGATTTAGCGCCAGTAATAGGTAAAGTCGATTTAAACCCTGCCTTTGACAACTTAGTCGACGTGATAGAGCAGTCCCAGTTTGGTAGCATGTTAGCAATGATGGGCGGCGCTGCGGCTCTTGAACCGATGCGTGAATCGTTTATAGAAAAAATGCAGCACTCAATGACTGAAATAAGCCAATCAGAGCAGTTTAAGCAGCTATTATCGGCGCATTTAACACCCTCTGCTACCGACGACAACGGACTTTATAATACGATTACGACATTGGTTGATGAACGTCTTAATGAGCTAACGCCGGTGATGGTTAAAAATATTATTCAAACTATGATCAGAGAGCACTTAGGTTGGCTTGTTGTATGGGGTGGTGTATTCGGTGGTGTATTTGGTTTGATAGCGGCAATTATTTAACATTGTATTATTTTTCAAATGTTTCATTCCTACAAGACTAAGTAGCCTAACTACTCGGCTACTTGGTTTTACTATCACATCATTTACTTTGAACCGGTAGCGATCACATCATTGCTGTGTATTATCATTGATTGTAATTCAGATGCTGTCGTTCTTAACTCTTAAGGCATAGCCACCTATAAGCTAAGCCACGTTCATTTCACTACAAGATTAAATACCTTTCATCATTTTAAATTACCGCCTTACATAGTTAGTAATAGCGATGCTATGTAGGGCGGCTTGGGTTGTTGAAGTTGTCAGTGTATGCATAGCGACATTCGAGTTGCTTGATTTCCTTGTGATAGGTCATTATTGGTTTTGACTGTTTTTTATCTGCTTTACTGGGCTTATTTATAATTTTATTTCGGTTTTTTTTACTTTTAGTAAACTCATCGATTATCGAGGTGACTTAGGTATTTCTTAGCTGTATTATTCGGCCATAATTTTAAAAAGGTTTGGGAGACACTGTGAGCCGTAAACTTGCAAGTTACTATCAACATGCATATGCCACTGAACAGCAACATTTTAATCAGTGCTTTTACTGTGGCTGTGAAGCTACCGAGCGCGATCATTGCCCACCATTGCACATGCTACAGAGTATTGTTGACTTAGGAGAAGAGGCTGAGTTTGTTAGCATTCCTGCATGCTATGAGTGCTATGCGTTATTACACAATGAGCGCTTAATGAGCATTGATGAGCGTTTCATTAAGTTGAAAAAAAAGCTCTCAACAAAATATGCCAAACCTCTTCGCGTTTATAATATGTGGCATGAAAGTGAGCTTGGTGAGATGAGTGACGAATTTGCACACAGTATTCAAGCTGGTATGAGACTCGGTAAAGAATCTGCTGAACGCCTGGCATTTCAAGGTTTTAGCTATGCGACCGAAGAAGCGAAAGTAACAGTACGTGAAAAAACGAAAGAGTTTGATGTAGAAGGAATGATTTTTTACGACTTTAAAGAAGCTCTTAATTATTGCATCAGTGATTTAAATGTACACAAAAGCGACTTTTATAAAATTTTAGTAGAAGATTATAACGGCAACTTTAATAAGGCGCTCAGTCAGTACCGTCATCGTCATGATAAAGTAACCGCTGAGAAAGACGGTAATAGTCTCATTAAAGATTTTGCTAAAAAGCATAAACAAAACTCAGATTTTGTTACTCGTACAGTGAAGCATTTTATGGATAAAGACCTTGAGATGACCACAGAAGATGCCTTAGACAAGCTTTACAATAACTACATTAAAAAGTAACACTTAATTACACTTGTTATTATGGCCAAGGCGTTTACTTTAAAGTATACGGTTTTACATTTTGTAATGGCTTAAAGTTAAGGCATTCGTCCTATATAAATGCAGAATTACCGTGTTTAATCGCATTGTGGGGTGTATTTAGTTACAGTTACATTAGTAATAAAAAAACAACAGAGATATAACATATGCAAAAATTTGCTCCTTCTATGTTGGTTGCCGCATTGGCTGTTGCCCTTAGCGGCTGCCAAGATAATGGCCCACAAGATGAAAAAATAACGATTAATAAAAACCCATACCCAAGTACTTATCAACCACTTAAATCGACGACTACGCTTATTACCAATGCCACAGTATTAACTGGTACAGGTGAGCGTTTAGAGGAGGCTGATGTATTACTGGTTGATGGTAAAATACAACAAGTAGGTAAAGACTTAACAGGCAGTGCCGATGTCACTATCGATGCGCAAGGTAAGTGGGTAACACCAGGTATTATAGATGTGCATTCACATTTAGGAGCTTATCCCAACCCATCGGTTGACTCGCATCAAGATGGTAACGAGATGACTAGCCCAAATACCGCAGAGGTTTGGGTAGAGCATTCTATTTGGCCACAAGATCCTGGCTTTAATCGTGCTCGTGAAGGCGGTATCACCTCATTACAAATTTTACCTGGCTCGGCTAACTTATTTGGTGGTCGTGGTGTGACCCTTAAAAATGTACCTGCGCATACAATGCAAGGCATGAAGTTTCCAAATGCGCCGTATGGTTTAAAAATGGCCTGTGGCGAAAACCCTAAACGTGTTTATGGCCGTAAAGGCGAGTTACCTTCAACCCGTATGGGTAACATGGCAGGGTACCGTACAGCCTGGGCTAGTGCGGTTGAATATAAACGAGAATGGGATAAATACGACAGCGATTATGCCGCAGGTGAAAACCCTGAAGTTCCACATCGGGATATTAAATACGACACTTTACGAGGCGTTCTTGAAGGTGAAGTAATGATCCACAATCATTGTTACAAAGCCGAAGAAATGGCAATGATGATTGATCTGTCAAAAGAATTTGGTTATCACGCAGGTACGTTCCATCATGGGGTTGAGGCGTACAAAATTGCCGATATGCTTGCTGAAAATGGCTCGTGCGCAGCACTTTGGCCTGATTGGTGGGGCTTTAAAATGGAAGCCTACGACATGGTTCAAGAAAACGTAGCAATTGTTGATGCTGTTAAAAACTCATGCGCGATTGTGCATTCAGACTCAGACACCACTATTCAGCGCTTAAACCAAGAAGCGGCTAAGGTAATGTTCCGCGCGAATGAAAATGGTTTTGATATTTCAGAGCAACATGCAATTGAGTGGATCACCTCTAACGCGGCTAAATCGTTAGGCATTGCAGATAAAACCGGCTCACTTGAATCGGGTAAGCAAGGCGATGTTGTTATTTGGAATCAAAGCCCGTTTAGTGTGTATGCAAAGGCTGAACAAGTATTCGTTGATGGTGCCAAAGTGTATGACCGTAATGACGAAAAATACCAAGCACAAAGCGATTTTATGTTAGGTCAACAATAAGGGGTAACTAGGATGACAAAATTAACACGTTCGTTTTCACTTTCACTGGTTGCTGCCGGTTTATTTTCAACAGGCGCTGTACAAGCACAATCAATCGCTATCATTAACGCTACTTTACATACATCCACGGATCAAGGCGTATTATCAAATGCCAGCATTATTATGGATGAGGGTAAAATTACCGCGATTAATCCAGAGGAAGTAACTGCAGATACTATTGTTGACGCAGAAGGTAAAATTGTAACGCCAGGTTTTATTGCTAGTGTTAACCAATTAGGTTTAGTTGAAGTGAGTGCTGTAGCAGGCTCTCGTGATGGTGGTGATGACAAAGCTGGGATTGATTTCGATCCAAGCCTTGCCTTTAATGCACACTCAAGCCTTATTCCTTATGCGCGTAAAGGTGGTGTTACTCGTGATGTAATTACACCTCATGGTGGTGATAGTATTTTTGCAGGCCTAGCGGCGATAGTTGATTTAAGTGGATCATTTGAGAGTGTTTCAAAAAAACAAGCAGCCTTAGTTGTTCACCTTGGTGAAAAACGTAAAGGTTCTCGTGCTATGTCGTTGAAAACACTTATAGACACACTTGAAGCGCACCAACAAAAATCAGCTAAAGAAGATAAAAAAGACGACACCCCAAGCACTGAAGATAAAATATTAACTAAAGTCCTTGCTGGTGAAATGCCATTGCTAGTTAGCGTATCACGCGCGGCTGATATTATGGAACTATTAAAAGTTAAGCAGCAGTTTGGTGTTAATCTCGTACTTAGTGGCGCACAAGACGCTGTTGTCGTTAAAAAGCAGTTAGCTGATGCACAAGTGCCGGTTATTTTAAGTGCTATGGATAACTTACCCGGTAGCTTTGACTCACTACACGCAAGCCTTAGCAACGCAGGTGAACTTGAAAAAGCGGGTGTTAAAGTTCTTTTAACGGTAGGTGGCGATTCAAGTCATAATATTTACCAATTACGTTTTGATGCGGGTAATGCTGTTTCATATGGTATGAGTCAGCAAGGTGCATTAAAAGCGGTCACATCAAATATTGCGGATGTATTTGCTATTGACGCAGGACGGATGGAAGTAGGTAAAGCCGCGGATGTTGTCATTTGGAGTAGTGATCCATTTGAACTTAATAGCCACGTTACGCAGATGTTTATTAATGGCGAAAAAGTTTCAACTGAGGCACGCCAAGATAAATTACGAGAACGTTATATGAGCGACTCAGAAATGCCCAGAGCTTATAATAAGTAATTAGCAATAACTTATTAAAAAGGCCACATATTATTATGTGGCCTTTTTTATTATTTGCGTTTTAAAAGCTTAAAATAAAAAGGCGCTTACTTTGTAGTAAGCGCCTTTCTCAACTTGCTTTTAGCTTTAAACTAGCTTAGCTAAAATATCGTTGTATGTTGCACTTGGACGCATTGCTTTATAAGCTTTGTCGTCGTTAAGCTGGAAATATCCACCTACGGTCATTGCAGGGCCTTGTGCTTCGTTTAGCTCCTTAACAATTTGTTCTTTGTTAGTTTCTAAATCAGCAGCAATTTGCGTGAACTGTGTTTTAAGCTCGCTATCATCATCTTGCTTAGCAAGTTCTTGTGCCCAGAATAAAGATAAGAAAAAGTGAGAACCACGGTTATCAATTTCTTTAACTTTACGTGAAGGAGATTTGTTTTCAGCAAGGAAAGTACCGGTTGCTTTATCAAGCGTATCGGCAAGTACTTGCGCCTTTTTATTATTGGTATTAACACTTAAATGTTCAAGTGAAGCGGCCAATGCTAAAAATTCACCTAGTGAATCCCAACGTAAATGGTTTTCTTTTTCGAACTGTTGCACATGCTTAGGTGCTGAGCCACCTGCACCTGTTTCAAATAAGCCACCGCCATTCATAAGTGGAACAATTGAAAGCATTTTAGCACTTGTACCTAGCTCAAGAATTGGGAATAAATCAGTCAGGTAGTCGCGTAATACATTACCAGTTACTGAAATAGTGTCTTTACCTTCTTTGATACGCTCAAGAGAGAATAAAGTCGCTTCAAGTGGTGCTAAAATTTGAATATCTAAACCAGAAGTATCGTGCTCTGGTAAATAAGCATTTACCTTTTTGATAAGTTCAGCATCGTGAGCGCGGTTTTCATCTAACCAGAAAATAGCCGGAACGCCAGTTGCGCGTGCACGGTTTACTGCAAGCTTAACCCAATCTTGGATTGGTGCATCTTTAACCTGGCACATGCGCCAGATATCGCCTTGTTCAACACCGTGTTCAAGTAACGTTGTGCCGCTTGTATCAACAACACGAATAGAACCCTCTGCTTTTGCTTCAAATGTTTTATCGTGTGAACCGTACTCTTCAGCTTTTTGTGCCATAAGGCCAACGTTTGGCACGCTACCCATTGTTGTTGGATCAAAGGCACCATTTTCTTTACAAAAATCAATAGTTGCTTGATAAATACCTGAGTAACAACGATCTGGGATTACAAAGCTAGTATCTTGTAATTTACCATCGTTATTCCACATTTGACCGCTTGAACGGATTGCAGCAGGCATAGACGCATCAATGATCACATCACTTGGTACATGAAGGTTGGTAATACCGCGGTCTGAGTCAACCATTGCAATAGCAGGGCCGTTGTCATAAACCGCTTGAATATCTGCTTCAATTTCTGCACGTTTAGCATCATCAAGAGTGGCAATTTTAGAAAATACATCACCAAAGCCATTGTTTACATCAACATCTAGTTCTTTAAATAATTCGCCGTGCTTAGCAAATACGTCTTTAAAGAATACTTTTACAGCGTGACCAAAGATAATTGGATCTGATACTTTCATCATTGTCGCTTTCATATGTAGCGAGAACAGTACGCCTTTTTCTTTAGCAGCTTCAATTTCTTTTGCTAAGAACGCTTGTAATTTAGCTGCGCTAATACGAGAAGCATCAATGACTTCGCCTGCAAGCAGCGGTGTACTTTCTTTAAGTACGGTTACATCACCATTTGTAGCAACGTGTTCGATACGTACATCAGTTGCTTTATCAACAGTTACTGACTGCTCAGATCCGAAGAAATCACCGTCTTCCATACTTGCAACGTATGATTGTGAATCTTTGCTCCATGCACCCATTGAGTGCGGGTTATTACGGGCATATTCTTTTACAGAGCTTGGTGCGCGACGATCAGAGTTACCTTCACGTAATACTGGGTTTACAGCGCTGCCTTTGATTTTGTCGTAGGTGGCTTTAATTTGTTTTTCTTCGTCAGTTTTAGGCTCAGACGTGTATTCAGGAAGGGCATAGCCTTTTTCTTGTAGTTCTTTGATTACCGCACGAAGCTGTGGCACTGAAGCACTGATGTTAGGTAATTTAATAATGTTTGCTTCAGGTGTTTTTGCGATGTCACCTAATTCAGCAAGTGCGTCGTCAATGCGCTGATCTGGATTTAAGTAGTCAGCAAAGTTCGCGATAACACGACCTGCTAAAGAAATATCACGCGTTTCCACTTCAACGCCAGCGGCATTAGTGTACGCTTGAATAATCGGCAGAAGTGAATAGGTGGCCAGTGCTGGCGCTTCGTCTGTTTGAGTATAGATAATTTTTGATGTCATCATCATTCCTAGATAGTAGGCGTTAAAGCCATATTCAACAATGCAAAGAATATTATCGTCAATGTTTAGACAATAATCAGTCAGTTAGGTGTGATTACTAATGTGTACAATTTTCACACCTGACGGACTGTGAATGCGTATTTATATGCTGTATTTTGGAAAAATAAATTAGCCATCAGCATAGTGTTATGAGCTTGTACTGCATATTAATGCAATTTTTTAGCATGCAAGAGTGTACCAAGTTTGGTGTAAAAGGGCTAGCGCGTATGCGCTTAGGCTCCATAGTTACTTTTAGTTAAAACGCTAAAAGGCATCACAACAAATAAACAATTGGGGTTTGTACGCAACAATTCAACCGTTAGGGGGTTTTTAAGTCATTTTGTTCGTTAAGAAAGTAAAATTCAGCGGGCTGTATGTAAATGAATTAGTGCCATTAAATATAAATTAGTACAATTAAATATATCTAAGCAGACAAATACAGATAAAAGAGGTATAAAAAGAAGGATTAAGCGAGGATCTAAACTAAATCGCTCGCTTGTAGTCGAACATTATTAGCTACTGCAAAATATCTCCGTTAGGAGCGATATTTGTAGCATGAAGCCCTTTAGGGCCTTGCTGTAATTCGAATGTTACATCTTGACCAGCTTTAAGTGTTTTATAACCGTCCATTACAATCGTTGAGTAATGAGCGAAAATGTCATTCTCACAGCCGTCTTCGACGATGAAGCCAAAACCTTTGGCATTGTTGAACCATTTGACTTTACCACAAGCCATACTTCTACATCCTTCTATAAGTTGACTAATTTAGTTATTCTAAACCGTATAATTTGTTAGACTGACTAAGGTTTAATCAATCTATAATTGACTGTAGTTTATTTCATCAAGCAGTCAAGTTGTTTTAGCGGTTTATTAACAATTTATTTATTTTTTATTCAAGTTTCCTTGAGTTCCAAAGACAAGACTATATTTAATTATGAGTGGTATGAAAGAATCAGATGTTTTAGATACAGTTCGCGACAGTGAAAAGCAAAAGCTACAGCCGCCGCGAAAATATAAAGTCATTTTAAATAATGATGATTACACGCCAATGGACTTTGTGATAGAAGTACTTACGACGTTTTTTAATATGGATAGCGATAAAGCAACAGATGTGATGCTTCAAGTTCATCACTACGGTAAAGGTATTTGCGGAGTTTATACCGCAGACGTAGCCGATACCAAAGTTGAGCAAGTTAACCGTTATGCGCGGGATAACGAGCATCCACTGCTATGTAGTTGTGAGCAGGAATAAATACTGAAGATAGTGATCAAATGAGCTATCAAAGTGGTATAAATAGATTATCTCAGTAAGGGGTTGCCAATGCTAAACAAAGACTTAGAACTAACCTTAAATGAGGCGTTTCGTGAAGCGCGTACACGCCGCCATGAATTTATGACCGTAGAGCACCTATTGCTTGCTTTATTAGACAACCCATCAGCAGGCGAAGCGTTAACAGCCTGTGGTGTTGATATGCCCGGTTTAAAATTGGAATTGTCTGAGTTTATAGACGAAACCACGCCGGTCATCCCTGATTTAGAAGAAGAGCGTGAAACCCAGCCCACACTTGGTTTTCAGCGTGTATTACAGCGCGCAGTATTCCATGTACAATCTTCAGGAAAAAATGAAGTGACAGGCGTGAACGTACTGGTAGCGATTTTTTCTGAGCAGGAAAGCCAAGCAGTTTACTTACTTAAAAAGTCAGATGTAAATCGTTTAGACATCGTTAACTTTATTTCTCACGGTACTACTAAAGCTGAAGATGATTTAGGTGATGATCCCGACGACTTACACGAAGAAGTACAAGAAGTACAAAATGAAGAGCCAACTAAACTTGAAAACTTCACAACCAACTTAAACATTCAAGCAGAAGAAGGGAATATTGACCCACTTGTAGGGCGCGACAGTGAAGTTGAACGTACGGTACAAGTATTATGTCGCCGTAAGAAAAATAACCCGTTATTAGTGGGTGAAGCTGGCGTAGGTAAAACGGCCATTGCAGAAGGCTTAGCGTATCGGATTATAAATAATCAAGTACCTGAGGTTATTACCGATGCTGTTGTTTACTCTTTAGACATGGGCGCGTTACTTGCTGGCACGAAATACCGTGGCGATTTTGAAAAACGCTTTAAGTCGCTATTAAAAGAGCTTCAGGCTAAACCTAACTCTATTTTATTTATAGATGAGATTCATACCATCATTGGTGCCGGTGCGGCCTCTGGCGGCGTTATGGACGCGTCTAACTTAATTAAACCACTGCTTTCAAGTGGTCAGTTACGTTGCATGGGGTCAACAACCTATAGTGAGTATAAAAACATCTTTGAAAAAGATCGTGCCTTAGTTCGCCGCTTTCAAAAAATTGATGTGCTTGAGCCAAGTGTGGCCGATACCACTAAAATTCTTAACGGTTTAAAAGAACGTTATGAACAGCATCATGGTATTCGTTATACACAACCAGCACTTAAAGCAGCCGCAGAGCTGAGTGCTAAATACATTAATGAACGTCACTTACCTGATAAAGCCATTGATGTGATAGACGAAGCGGGTGCTAGTCAGCGTTTACAGCCCACGTCTAAGCGTAAAAAAACCATTGGTGTTGCGGACATTGAAATGATTGTTTCTAAAATGGCGCGTATTCCACAGCAAAGCGTGTCATCAAGTGATAAAGAAACCCTTAAAAACCTCGATCGTAATTTGAAAATGCTGGTATTTGGCCAAGACCAATCTATCGACGCGCTGACATCTGCTATTCGTTTATCGCGCTCAGGCCTTGCTAATGAAGATAAACCGATTGGTTCATTCTTATTTGCAGGCCCAACTGGTGTTGGTAAAACGGAAGTTACCAAGCAACTTGGTAAATGTATGGGTGTGGAGTTTATTCGTTTTGATATGTCGGAGTATGTTGAGCGCCATGCGGTGAGCCGCTTAATTGGTGCGCCACCAGGCTACGTTGGCTTTGAGCAAGGCGGTCTACTTACTGAAGCGGTTATTAAAAATCCGCATGCAGTGGTACTCCTCGATGAAATCGAAAAAGCACACTCAGATATTTATAACATTCTGCTGCAGGTGATGGATCACGGTACGCTCACTGATAACAATGGTCGTAAAGCAGATTTTAGAAATGTTGTAGTTGTGATGACCACCAATGCGGGCGTACAAGAAACAGTACGTAAATCAATCGGCTTTACTGAGCAGGATCATTCACATGATGCGATGGGCGAAATAAACAAGGTATTCTCACCTGAGTTTAGAAATCGCTTAGATAACATCATTTGGTTTAATCACCTAGAAAAAGACGTGATACTGCAAGTGGTTGATAAGTTTATTGTAGAGCTACAAGCTCAGCTAGATAAGAAATCGGTGAACTTTGAGCTTACCTCAAAAGCTAGAGAGTTCTTGGCTGATCAAGGTTATGATAAAACGATGGGTGCACGGCCTATGGCACGTGTTATTCAAGAGCAGCTTAAGAAGCCGTTGGCGAATGCCATTTTATTTGGTGAGCTAGTTGGTGGCGGTAATGTCAAAGTGTCAGTGAAGGATAAAAAACTGCGTTTTGATTATGAAACAAATCTAACAGCTGCATAAGTACATTCGTTAGACAACAAAAAGCCCAGCAATTGCTGGGCTTTTTGTTTATTAAAAGATAATTAATAACTAAGTTGCTAATTACATTTAATAAACGCTTCAAGCTAGTGTAGAAAGTAACTAAGTTACTCAGACAACTTAGCTAAAAACTTGATATTTCGTTAACGCACTAACTTAGCGAGCACGGAATACAATGCGACCTTTCGATAAATCGTAAGGAGTCATTTCTACGGTAACTTTATCACCAGTTAAAATACGGATATAATTTTTACGCATTTTGCCTGATATATGCGCCACAACTACGTGACCATTTTCAAGCTCAACTCGGAACATTGTATTTGGTAAAGTATCAAGGACCGTTCCTTGCATTTCGATTACGTCTTCTTTCGCCATGTTTAGCGTAACACCTCTTTAATAGTTAAACGATGCAGATTTTGCCCAAAATACACCAATAAGTAAAGGTGCAGGGGCTATTTTTGCAAATTAAATAGCCATCCACTGGTCATTAACGTGTTTTTGCGCCGGTAAGTATTGAGTTTTGTAGCGCATTTTGGCACATTCATCAATTTGGTAGCCTAAATACAAATATTGCTTTTGTTGCTTTTGGGCCAATTTTACTTGTTCTAAAATCATTACGGTACCTAAACTGTAATGCTCATAGTCTGGATCGAAAAATGTATAAATGGCTGATAATGCGTTATTCATGGTGTCGGTAACGGCTACCGCAATGAGCTTTTCGTCATGCCAAAGTTCAATAAATGTAATAGGTAGCCAATTGCAAAGTAAAAAGCTCTTGTACTGATTTTTCTCAGGCGGATACATCGAGCCATCCTGATGTCGCTCGCTAATATATTTACAGTATAAAGGGTAGTAGAGCTCATTTTCTTGTGTGCTATAGCGTACTGTAAATTTGTTACCGGCTTTATTGCGTTTTCTTTTTTGTGATTTACTTGGCATAAATTGCTTTGCTAACACACGGACAGACGAACACGCACTACACACTGGGCAGTGCGGACGATAAATTTGGTCACCACTGCGACGAAACCCTAACCCCAGTAATTGTTCAAACTTGTCAGTTTGATAACAGCTTGGGTCGAGTATTACTAATAATTGCTCTTCGCGGTCGCTCAGGTAGCTACAATCAAAGGGCTGACTTAACCCCAGTCGTACAGGTAAACGCTCACTCATAAATAGCCTTTAACTCTTGTGGTTTCCACATTTCACTGGCTATAACATATTGGTGTGCATTATTTAGCTTAGTAAAAAAGTCAGAGCGTGGTATTACTTTTGCTCCTAACGACATTAAATAAGGGTTTTCCAACTGACAATCTATAAAATGCGCATTGTGGCGCTTAAGCCAATTAACGAGTGCCCACATGGCAAGTTTTGAGCAGTTACTCTGGTGGTGAAACATCGATTCGCCACAAAACACCCCATGCTGCATTATGCCGTAAAGACCACCGACTAACTCATCATCACGCCATACCTCAAGACTATGGGCTATACCCGCGTGGTGAGCGCTTATATAAGCGTCGAGCATGTCAGTGGTGATCCATGTACCCTCTGTATCAAGACGCTGATCTCTACAGGTTTCGATAACTTCTTCAAAGGCATTATTAATAGTCACTTTGACTGGCGACTTCTTAATTTCTTTACGTAAACTTTTACTAACATGAAAATCATCAAGTTCAATAATGCCACGCATGCTAGGGGACCACCACATTATCGGTTTATGTTCACTAAACCACGGGAATATTCCTTGGTTATACGCATTTTTTAATCGTGTTACTGATAAGCAACCACCAATAGCAAGCAAGCCATCTGGTTCATCCAATGCGTAGATAGGGGCGGGAAAAGTAAATTGGTTTTGAGATAATTGATAAAGTTGTTTTGTCATAACACCGATTTCACCTGATTTCAGATAATAACTACGAGGGCAGATAAATTGTAACCTGTTGCTTTAAATTCACAAACAAGAAATAGTAAACAGTCAATGGCAAGGGTGAAAATGTGGCTTGTATGTTAGGGCAAATTTTGGGCAAAAAAAAAGCGCGTTTTAAACGCGCTTTTACTAACTTAATTCAGTCCAATTAGTTTACAACTTTTACTGGAACGGCTTCAGCCGCATTGAATTTGGTTGTCATATCTTCTTCAACTGGAGTAAACGCTGTTAGGTCTACGCCTTCAACTGCTGAACGATACTCTTCGATAGTTGGGAAGCGACCAAGTACCGTAGAAAGCACTACAAGGGGTGTTGAACCTAATAGTGACTCACCTTTTTTATCAGATGTATCAGCTACTACACGGCCTTGGAAAAGACGAGTTGACGTTGCAATAACTGTATCGCCTGGTTCCGCTTTTTCTTGGTTACCCATGCATAAGTTACAACCAGGGCGCTCTAGGTATAAAATGTTTTCATACTTAGTACGTGCGGCTGTTTTTGGTTTCGAATCGTCAAATTCAAAGCCTGCGTACTTAGCTAAAATATCCCAGTCGCCTTCAGCTTTAAGCTCATCAACAATGTTATATGTTGGTGGCGCAACTACAAGCGGTGCCTTGAATGAGATAGAGCCGTTTTTCTTTTCAAGGTTACGTAGCATGTGAGCAATAATTTTCATATCGCCTTTATGAACCATACACGAACCAACAAAGCCTAAATCAACTGGCTTGTCGTTGTAGAATGAAACCGGACGAATAACATCATGAGTATAACGTTTAGATACATCATCGTTATTTACGTCTGGATCGGCAATCATTGGCTCAACGATTTCATCTAAATTAACCACAACTTCTGCATGGTATTTCGCTGCATCGTCAGGTGTAAGCGCAGGGTTAGTGCCAGACTGAATTTCTTCGATACGTTTATCAGCAAGGGCAATTAGGCCTTTAAGCGTTTCAATTTCGTTATCCATACCTTTGTTGATCATGATTTGGATACGGCTCTTAGCCAGTTCAATTGATTTAACTAACGTTTCGTCGTTTGAAATACAGATTGACGCTTTCGCTTTCATTTCTGCAGTCCAGTCAGTGAAGGTAAACGCTTGGTCAGCCATAAGGGTACCAATGTGTACTTCAATCACGCGGCCTTGGAAAACGTTCTCGCCACCAAATTGCTTAAGCATTTGCGCTTGTGTTGCATGTACAACGTCACGGAAATCCATGTGCTTAGCCATGCTGCCTTTAAATGTTACTTTAACAGACTCAGGAATAGGCATTGCTGCTTCACCTGTAGCTAATGCTAATGCTACGGTGCCTGAATCAGCACCAAAAGCAACACCTTTAGACATACGTGTATGCGAGTCACCACCGATGATAATCGCGCGGTCATCTATGGTAAGGTCGTTCAATACCTTGTGAATTACGTCAGTCATTGCATTGTAAACGCCTTGCGGGTCACGTGCAGTGATCAAACCAAACTTATTCATAAACGCCATAAGTTTAGGTATATTAGCTTGTGCTTTGCTATCCCATACTGATGCTGTATGGCAACCTGATTGATAGGCACCGTCAAGAATTGGTGAAATAACTGAGGCAGCCATCGCTTCTAATTCTTGCGCAGTCATTGGGCCTGTTGTATCTTGCGAACCAACAATGTTTACGTTCACACGAATATCAGAACCTGCGTGTAAAGGAGTTTCAGACAATACGCCTACAGCATTACGGTTAAATATTTTCTCAACCGCAGTTAAACCTTGACCTTCATGTGATATTTCTTGTGAAGGAGCGTATACAAGCGGTGTTTCAATGCCTAAAGTTTCAGCGGCAAATGTTTGTATTTTTTTACCAAATACAACAGCGTAAGAACCACCAGCTTTCATAAATTCAACTTTTTGCGATGTAAATGCTGAAGATATATCAACAAGCTCTTTATCACCGTTATAAAGTTTTTTCTCTTTAGTATTGATGGTCAAAACAGTGCCAGTAGCGACTGAGTATGCTTCTTCAAGTACTGCATCACCATTTTTATCAGTAACCGTTTTACCGTTTGCGTCTACTTTTTTAACCCAGTTTTTAAGGTCAAGACCGATACCGCCAGTTACACCAACCGTTGTTAAAAAGATTGGCGAGATACCGTTAGTACCCGCAACAACAGGGGCAATGTTGATGAAAGGAACGTATGGACTTCCTTGCTTACCAGCCCAAAGTGCAACGTTATTCACACCCGACATACGTGATGAACCAACACCCATGGTACCTTTTTCAGCAATAAGCATTACTTTAGCATTTGGGTGTTTTTTCTGAAGTTCACCAATTTCTTGCTGAGCTTCTTCAGTGATCATGCATTTACCGTGTAGTTCACGGTCAGCACGAGAATGCGCTTGGTTACCTGGAGAAAGTAAATCAGTTGAAATATCACCTTCGCCAGCAATATACGTTACAACGTCAATTTTTTCTTCAATATCTGGCAGCTTTGTGAAAAACTCCGCTTTTGCATAGCTTTCTAATAGTTCTTTAGCAACTGGGTTACCTGCTTTATAAGCCGCTTCTAGGCGCTCAGTGTCGGCATCGTATAAGAATACTTGTGTTTTAAGTACTTCAGCGGCTTGTGCTGATATTTCCGTGTTATCACCAAATGCTAAATCAAATAGCTTTTCGATTGAAGGGCCACCTTTCATGTGTGAAAGAAGCTCAAAAGCGAAATCTGGAGTGATTTCTTCTACAGATTCTTCACCAAGAATAATTTCTTTTAAAAACTGTGCTTTAACGCCCGCAGCACTTGTAGTTCCTGGTAATGTGTTGAAGATAAAAAAGTGTAGTGAATCTTTACGGTGCTCATTGCCTGTATCTTTAATTTGATTAATTATTTCAGATACTAGTTCTGCGCTATCGATTGGTTGTGGATTTAATCCAAGTTCCGTTTTACGGGTTTGGATTTCTTCCAGATACTGTGTATACAAACTCATAGAAAACTCTCGATATTTTACTTGATATGAAGTTGAGCATTTTAACTTATTTTATAGTCTCTAGTCATGCTCAAAGGAACAAAGCTTTGTGCTCAACTAATTATAGTTAGTTTTACGTGCGATACTTTGACGGTATTCATTTTACGCATTTAGATCCTATCGCACTTACAATATATACTGTATATATAAGATGAATCTTTATTATAACGGCAGTGAATGTCACTACCGCATACTTTGCGTTTATATATGCGCTTTTGATTAAGGCACAAAAAAGGGCTGAATACTCAGCCCTCAAAATTTACCCTAAGGTATAAATACTATTAAAGGTTATCTAAGAAGCGCTCTGCATCTAGGGCTGCCATGCAGCCTGTGCCCGCTGAGGTAATCGCTTGACGATAAATATGATCAGATACATCGCCTGCTGCAAATACGCCCGGTACGCTGGTTTGTGTTGCATTACCATGTAAGCCTGATTCAACGACAAGGTAACCATCTTTCATTGTTAACTGATCTGCAAACATATCGGTATTTGGTTTATGGCCGATAGCAATAAACACACCGGCTAAATCAAGTTCTTCAGTGTCACCAGACTCGACATCTTTAATGCGTACGCCAGTGACGCCCATTTGGTCGCCTAGTACTTCGTCTAGTGTGCGGTTGTAATGCATAACCACATTGCCATTCGCCGCTTTTTCAGCAAGGCGATCGGCTAGAATTTTTTCACTGCGAAAACTATCACGGCGGTGAATAACATGCACTTCGTCAGCAATGTTAGATAAATAAAGTGCTTCTTCAACTGCCGTATTACCACCGCCAACAACTGCTACCTTTTGGCCTTTATAAAAGAAACCATCACAAGTCGCACAGGCTGATACGCCACGGCCTTGGAAGTTAGTCTCTGATTCTAGCCCTAAGTATTTAGCTGAAGCACCAGTGGCGATAATGAGCGCGTCACAAGTATAAGTACCTTGGTCACCTGTTAGGGTAAATGGGCGCTTTGATACGTCTACTTTATTAATGTGATCAAACACAATTTCAGTTTCAAAACGTTCAGCATGCTCTTTCATCCGGTCCATTAGTGCAGGACCCGTTAGGCCATGTGCGTCACCTGGCCAGTTTTCAACTTCAGTCGTGGTCGTTAGTTGACCACCTTGTTGAATGCCAGTAATTAAAACTGGGTTTAAATTAGCGCGGGCAGCGTATACGGCTGCGGTATAACCCGCAGGGCCAGAGCCTAAAATTAACAACTTACAATGTTTTGCTTCACTCATGTTTTTTTCCTAAACGTTTCAATTCTCTTTTAATGAGTTCAATTCTAAGAAAAACAAGGCGGATGTAAACAAAATTCCGGATAATTATTTTATTCAAATCACCAAGCTGTCAGATATTGTGTACTTTATTATGATTACATTGCTTGTTTTATAAGCTAATAATCAACAATAGCGCGTAAAACCATGACCACAGCATGTTTTTTTGGTATGTTTTAGCTAATTATGATTTGTCAGCCTTAAAAGGCGACTTAAGTGAATAGGCAACTATGTTATTTTGGCAGGAAAAACCTGGTTTTGGGTTAACTTCAAAAGACGTTAACGTCTTGACCAATGCACAAGAATATCGCACGCATTTATTAGCACTTATCGCAGGTGCGAAAACACGTATTTACATAACGACACTCTATTTACAAAATGATGAAGCAGGGCGAGAAGTATTAACTGCACTGCATGAAGCCTCACTTGCTAACCCTGCACTTGAAGTAAAAGTGTTGGTGGACTTTCATCGTGCTCAGCGAGGTTTAATTGGCGCAAAAAAATCAGACGGTAACGCAAGTCTTTATTGCGAATATCAGCAAAAATACCAATCGAACGTTGAAGTTTATGGTGTACCAGTAAAGGCCAAAGAGCTATTTGGTGTATTACACCTGAAAGGTTTTGTGATTGACGATACTTTGCTTTATAGCGGGGCAAGTTTAAACAATGTTTACTTACAATATGAACAACGTTACCGCTTAGACCGTTATTTTGTTATCAAACAAGCCGCTTTGTGTGACTCTATTATTCAGTTTATTAGCGAGCATTTGCTGAATTCACCAGCGGTGCCGCGCTTAGACACACGGCCATTAACTAGGTTTAACGATATCCGTTTTGACCAAAAACAATTAACGCGAGATTTAAAGTCAGCCAGTTATAATAATGGGGCAATTAAGCATGACTCGCCGTTAGATATTCGATTGTTTTTAGGCCTTGGTAGACGTGGTAATCGTTTAAATCGAGTTATAAAATCATTATTTGATAATACTGAACAAGAGCTTGTACTGTATACCCCGTACTTTAATTTTCCAGCGCCATTAATGCGCTCACTTAGGCGTTTACTTAAACAAGGTAAAAACGTAACTATAATTGTTGGTGATAAAACCGCTAATGACTTTTACTTACCGCCAAGCGAACCATTTAGCAAAGTAGGGGCGTTGCCTTATTTATATGAAACGATTTTATATAAGTTCTTAAAATCGCAAAAACGCCATATTACCAATGGCAACTTGAATGTTTACTTATGGCAACACGAGAGTAATTCATTTCACCTAAAAGGTATTTGCAGCGACAAACGCACTCACTTATTGAGCGGCCATAACTTAAACCCTCGTGCATGGGGGCTTGATATTGAAAATGGTATTTTAATTGATGACCCAGAGCAGTCACTAATGCCTGCTATTGAAAACGAAAAGCAAGCGATTTTAACCCATTGCCGACGTTTGACAGGTGCTGAAGATTTAGAAACGGTAGACGATTATCCGGCACCGGTTAAAAAGCTATTAGGGCAAGCTAAGCGTGTTAAAATGGACTTTATAATCAAACGTTTTATTTAGACTGTTTAGTCTATATCTTTAAGATTTATGCAGATAAAAAAAAAGCAGCGAATTCGCTGCTTTTTTTAATTGTTAGTTCCGCATATTTACGGCGTTCACACTAAGCGTTTTCAACTGCTGTACGAGGATCTTCGTAAGGCATATTGAACGCTTCAGCAACTTCTTTGTAAGTCACTTTGCCTTTCAGTACGTTTAAGCCTTCTAAGAAGTGCTCGTCATCAAGTAGCGCCTTTTTATAACCTTTGTTTGCAAGGTTAATAATGAAAGGTAGCGTAGCATTATTAAGTGCAAACGTAGAAGTACGTGGTACCGCACCTGGCATGTTAGCAACACAATAGTGAACCACGTCATCAACAATAAAAGTAGGATCTGCATGGGTTGTTGCTTTAGAGGTTGCGATACAACCGCCTTGGTCAATTGCAACATCAACAATTGCAGAGCCTGGTTTCATTGCTTTAATGTGATCGCTAGTTACAAGCTTAGGTGCCGCAGCACCTGGAATAAGTACACCACCAATAACTAAATCAGCTTCTAGTACATGCTTTTCAAGGGCATCAGCAGTTGAGTAAATAGCTTTAACTTTATTACCAAATTGTGCATCAAGAGCACGTAGCACGTCGATATTACGATCAAGAACAACAACCTCAGCACCTAAGCCAATAGCCATTTGCGCTGCACTACGACCAACCATACCGCCGCCAATAACAACAACTTTAGCTGCCTCAACACCAGGTACACCACCAAGTAACATACCACGGCCGTGGTTTGATTTTTCAAGTGCTTGTGCACCGGCTTGAATTGACATACGACCAGCTACTTCGCTCATAGGCGCAAGAAGCGGTAAACCACCACGTGAATCAGTAATTGTTTCATAAGCGATACAGATAGAACCACTTTTAACAAGCTCTTCAGTTTGTGGAAGATCAGGTGCAAGGTGCAGGTAAGTGAAAAGAATTTGCTCTTCACGTAACATCGCACGTTCAACAGCTTGTGGCTCTTTTACTTTTATGATCATGTCAGCTTTTGCAAACACATCTGCAGCGGTTGGCAAAATTTCTGCACCCGCTAATGTGTAGTCTTCGTTAGTAAAGCCAATGCCCATACCAGCATCTGTTTCAACAAATACTTGGTGGCCGTGGTTTACAAGTTCACGTACGCTCGCAGGAACCATACCTACACGGTATTCATGGTTTTTAATTTCTTTAGGTACACCAATAATCATAAAATTCGCCTTTATAAAGCTTGATAAAATTTTCCACTATTATATTCATGATAAGCCAGTGTGTCTCACCTTTTTTAGGTTTGTTTATAGTGTTATAGTCTATAAATTGTTTTATTTAGTTAAAAAAACTAGTTGGCACTATGCATGAATTATTGGACCGAATTGACCGTAAAATTTTAATGGAATTACAGCTCGATGGCCGTATTTCAAATGTAGAATTAGCAAGGCGAGTAGGCTTAAGTGCCACCCCATGTTTAGAGCGAGTAAAAAAGCTTGAACGAGAAGGCTATATTTTAGGATATAAAGCGGTGGTTGATTCTGCCAAACTTGGACAAGGCTTGTCGGTTTATGTGGAGGTTACAATTATTAAGACCTCTGCGGATGTATTTGATGAGTTTAGTGCTGCCGTAAAAAAGCACGAAGAAATAATAGAGTGTCATTTAGTATCAGGGAATTTTGATTTTTTATTAAAAACGCGGGTAAATGATATGTCCGAATATCGTGGTGTGCTCGGTGATATATTATTGAAGTTACCCAACGTTAGTGAAAGCCGAACTTATGTAGTGATGGAAGAAGTTAAAGGCGAGCAAGGGATGATCATCCGTCCGTACGTTAACTAGTTTACTCATCGAGCAAGCAATCACAAAAAACTTGTTCATAATCAGGCAAGCTTAGATAAGATAGAGTGCATCAAAAAGCTTTTTCTGCTAAAGTATTTTGCTTAAATGCATCTCAAAAGTGGTGTTTATTAACAGCACAGCAGTGACGATAAAGATAATAAAGAGGAATAGGGAATTATGCGCCTAAATGGTGTGCAAAGACTATTAGAAGCAGGGCTTATCATCAGCACATTTGCTGCGGTATTTATTTTGTGTGCCCTGATTAGTTTTGATCCGGCGGACCCTGCTTGGTCGCAAACAGGCGAATTTGTAAAAGTAAAAAATATCACTGGCACGGCAGGTGCGTGGATCGCGGATATATTACTGCTTACATTTGGCTGGCTTGCTTATTTTGTACCTGCGGGTATTCAACTCTTTGGTTATTTATTATTTAAGCAGCCACATAAAATTTTTCAGCTCGATTACACCACTTTAGCGCTGCGTGTGATTGGTCTTACTCTGTTTATTACCTCAGCGTCGGCAATTAGCAGTATTAACTTTGATGACATCTATAACTTTTCATCAGGGGGAGTAGTGGGGGATGTTATTGCTTCAGCAATGATGCCTGCGTTTAATTTTACTGGCACGTCTATTTTACTATTATGTTTTTTCTTTGCTGGTTTAACGCTTTTAACTGGTGTCTCATGGGTGCAGTTTGTTGATTGGCTAGGTGATTTGGTTGTTAGTATTTATAACCTTGCTCATTATCACTTAAAAGGCTGGTTGGACCGTGAACGCTCCGCGCTTGATGAGCCTAAACGAAGTGATGCAGAGTTTTCTGGGTCAGATGATGCCATAGATGAGATTAATTTTAACGAGCCAGCTCCAGCTAAAACGTCAAAATCAGCCGCCAAGCAAAAAGAAGACACAAAAAACGAGCCATCTCCTTTTGATGATCTTGACGATATTCTAGACCAAGAAATTAATTTTAGCGCCATTGATGATGAGCCTCTTGATACGGTTACTGAATTAAATGCGCTTGATCAAAGTGAAGTAGCTGAAGCGCAAAAGCCAACAACAACGGTGGTTTCACCAGCAAGGCCAATGCCTAAACCAAAAAGTACTTATCAGCCTCCACCAACGGCAAAAGAAAAATTTGAACAGTTATTGGATGAGGAACCACCGAGTGCGCCGTTGCCAACACTCGATTTGCTCGACAGACCAGACAAAGCTAAAAACCCAATCTCGCCCGAAGAATTAGAGGCAGTATCGCGCTTAGTAGAAACTAAACTACTTGATTTTAATGTGCAAGCCGCCGTAGTCGGCGTTTACCCAGGCCCGGTTGTTACACGTTTTGAGCTTGATTTAGCTCCAGGTATTAAAGTCTCTAAAATTACCGGGCTTGCTAAAGACTTAGCCCGTTCATTATCGGCTGTAAGTGTACGTGTCGTGGAAGTTATTCCAGGTAAAACTTATGTTGGTATAGAGCTGCCAAATAAACACCGTGAAATTGTCCGCTTGTCTGAAGTTATTGATGCGCCAAAATTTGAACAAAACCCATCACCACTCACTATGGTACTCGGTAAAGATATTGCCGGAGAGCCGATTTGTGCTGATCTTGGCAAAATGCCACATTTGCTTGTTGCAGGTACTACCGGGTCAGGTAAGTCAGTGGGCGTTAATGTGATGATATTAAGCTTACTGTATAAATCAGGGCCTGATGATGTTCGTATGATCATGATTGATCCGAAAATGCTTGAGTTATCGGTGTACGGTGGTATTCCACATTTATTGTGTGAAGTAGTCACCGATATGAAAGAAGCCGCTAACGCATTGCGTTGGTGTGTAGGTGAAATGGAACGTCGCTACAAATTAATGTCGGCGCTGGGTGTGCGTAACTTAAAAGGTTACAACCAAAAAGTGTTAGATGCTAAAGAAGCGGGGCATCCAATAATGGATCCGCTATTTAAAGACACCGATGGCATGAAAGAAGGCCCAGATGAATTAGGTAAACTGCCAAGCATTGTAGTCGTTATTGACGAATTTGCCGACATGATGATGATTGTAGGTAAGAAAGTTGAAGAGCTAATTGCGCGTATAGCCCAAAAAGCGCGTGCAGCAGGAATTCATTTAATATTAGCAACACAGCGTCCATCGGTTGATGTTATTACCGGCTTAATTAAAGCCAATATACCCACACGCATGGCGTTTCAGGTTTCAAGTAAAATTGATTCACGTACTATTTTAGACCAACAAGGTGCTGAAAACTTACTCGGTATGGGTGATATGCTTTACTTACCGCCAGGTACTAGTGTGCCAGTGCGTGTACATGGTGCATTTGTTGATGACCATGAAGTCCATGCTGTAGTTGATGACTGGAAAAAACGCGAAAAGCCTAATTACATTGATGAGATTCTCAACGGTAATGCCACAGAAGATATTTTGTTGCCAGGCGAAAACAATGAAAACAGCGATGATGAATCCGATCCACTTTATGATGAAGCCGTTTCATTTGTTATTGAATCGGGCAAGGTGTCAGTATCAAGCGTGCAACGTAAACTGCGCGTAGGTTATAACCGTGCTGCCCGTTTAGTTGAACAAATGGAAACTTCGGGAATTGTCAGCTCACCAGGTCACAATGGTGCTCGTGAAGTATTAGTGCCCAATAATGGAGCAAATTAATGAAAAAAATTAACTATTTAGCATTGGTCCTTACGTGCCTTGTTTCGGCGCAAAGTGTTGCCAACGAAAACGACAGCCAAGAACTGCAGCAAAAATTGCAATCGATTGAAAGCTTTAAAGCGCAGTTTTCTCAAAGTGTAACAGATGGCCAAGGCGAAACCATCATGGAAGGAAAAGGCGATATTGCCTTACAACAACCGATGATGATCCGCTGGCAGCAAACAAGCCCTGACGACACCTTATTTGTATCAAATGGCAATAAAACCTATTATTTTGACAGCTTTGCTGAGCAAGTAACCATTATGAATACCAACAGCTTAATTGATTCAACACCATTTGTGCTATTAACCTCTAAAGATCCTGCACAGTGGCAAAAGTATCAAGTAACCGCTACCGATAATGGTTTTAGTGTCACACCTAATCAAGGTATTGAAAGTCAAGTTGAACAGCTTGATATTGTTTTTGCTGCAAAGCAGCAAGGTTTAGCTAAGTTAATGGTTAAAGACAGCTCAGGGCAGTCATCTTTATTTACTTTTAGCAACCCAGTAATAAACGAGAATCTTGCAGAATCAACCTTTGAATTTACCATCCCAGAGGGTGTTGATGTAGACGACCAAAGCCAAGGTCACTAGCGTAAAAATGCAAGTGTTAAGCTAAATGGACAAGGAAAATGAGTATATACATTGAGTAATTTAGGCTTCAATTTCGGCCCCGATGTACGTCCCCTTGCGGCGCGTATGCGGCCAAATTCACTGAACGAATATATCGGCCAGCAACACCTTCTAAGCCAAGACAAACCGCTTTATCAGGCCATTCTTGCAGGGCGTTGTCATAGCCTCATTTTATGGGGCCCGCCTGGTGTGGGTAAAACTACATTAGCGCAAATTATTGCTAATCACGCAGATGCTGCACTTATTCAAATGTCAGCGGTGACTGCCGGTGTTAAAGATATTCGTGATGCGGTAAGTGAGGCTAAAAATAACCTTGAAGGGCGCGGTCAGCGTACCTTATTATTTGTTGACGAAGTACACCGCTTTAATAAATCTCAGCAAGATGCGTTTTTGCCTCATATTGAAGACGGCACATTTATTTTTGTTGGCGCAACTACCGAAAACCCATCTTTTGCACTTAATAACGCTATTTTATCTCGCGCTAGGGTATATGTACTTAAGTCATTACAAGAACCTGATTTACACCTAGTGATCGAACGTGCCCTTAAAAACGACGCTGAACTGTGCAGCAAAACCATAATACTTGCTGATAACGCTAAAAAAGCGCTTTGCCAAGCAAGTGATGGCGATGCCCGTAAAGTACTTAATTTACTTGAGCAAGCAATTGATCTAACTAATGAGCAAAATGGTCAGTATGTCGTTGACGAACATATTTTAAGCCAAGTTTTGCCTACTCATTTAGCTAAGTATGACAACGGCGGAGATGAATTTTACGACTTAATATCGGCGTTTCATAAGTCAGTACGAGGTAGCTCACCCGATGGCGCACTGTATTGGTATTGCCGCATTTTAGCAGGCGGCGGCGATCCTTTATATGTAGCAAGACGTTTATTAGCTATTGCTACCGAAGACATTGGCAACGCAGATCCAAGAGCGATGGAAGTTGCACTTAATGCGTGGGATATTTTCCAGCGCGTAGGGCCAAGCGAAGGCGAGCGGGCAATAGCACAAGCCACACTTTATTTAGCCAGCGCACCAAAAAGTAACGCTGTGTATATGGCTTTTAATCAAGCTAAAACAGACGCACAAAATGAACCAAGTTACCCGGTTCCAGAACACTTGCGTAATGCCCCAACGAATCTAATGAAAGACTTAGGCTACGGCGCTGAGTATCGCTATGCTCACAATGAAGAAGGTGCGTTTGCAGCGGGTGAAAAATACCTTCCAGAAGAAATGGATGGCAAACGTTATTATCAGCCAAGCGATCGCGGGCTTGAGCAAAAAATAAAACAAAAGCTCGAATACTTACAGCAGCGCGACCAAGAAAGTGACCTGAAACGTTATGACAACAGTTAAACTTTACATGATGATCGCCTTTGGCGGTGCATCAGGCGCTTGCTTACGGTACTTTATTAGCGAAACCATGGTAAAACTGCTGGGTAGGGGATTCCCTTTTGGTACGTTGACGGTTAATATTCTGGGTTCATTGTTGATGGGCATTTTATACGGCTTGATTGAAAAAGATATAATCGCTGTTAGCCCCGCTAAAACCTTAATTGGAATAGGCTTTTTAGGTGCATTGACCACCTTTTCAACATTTTCAATGGATTCGTTGTTGTTATTGCAACAAGGTCACTTTTTTAAAATGGCCCTCAATATCGTCTTAAACGTGACGGTCTGTATTTTTATGGCTTGGCTGGGCCTTCAGCTGGTAATGCAAAAAGGTTAAAAAACTAACATGTTAGATTCTAAATTATTACGTCAAGATATCGAACAAACCGCAGCGCGTTTAGCCGCACGAGGTTATGAGCTTGATACTAAAGCAGTAACTGCTCTTGAAGAAAAACGCAAAACACTTCAAGTAAAAACGCAAGAGCTTCAAAGTGAGCGTAACAGCAGCTCCAAAGCCATTGGCCAAGCAAAAGCCAAAGGTGAGGACGTACAGCCATTATTAGACGCGGTAAGTGATTTAGGCGCGCAGCTTGATAGCGTTAAAGCCGAACAAGACACTATTTTAGAGCAGCTAAAACAAATTTCTTTAGCTATCCCTAATTTACCTGACGAGTCGGTACCAGAAGGTGCGGATGAATCTGATAATGTTGAGATTTCAACATGGGGTACGCCTAAAAAGTACGATTTTGAGGTTAAAGATCATGTTGATTTAGGGCAAGACTTGAACGGCCTTGATTTTGAAATGGGCGTTAAAATTACGGGCTCTCGTTTTACTGTTATGCGTGGTGCAACCGCGCGTATGCACCGTGCGCTAGTACAATTTATGCTAGACACTCACACAGACAAAAATGGCTACACAGAAATGTACGTGCCGTACCTAGTTAACCGCGACAGCCTTTACGGTACTGGGCAGTTACCTAAATTTGCAGAAGATTTATTTCACACCAAAGGGCTAGTAAACGATGACGGCGAAGAGCAAGAAGGCTTTAGCTTAATTCCAACAGCAGAAGTGCCACTTACTAACAGCGCTCGAGATGAAATTTACGACGAAAAAGACTTACCTATTCGCTTAACTGCACATACGCCGTGCTTTAGAAGTGAAGCGGGCAGTTACGGGCGTGATACCCGTGGCCTTATCCGTCAGCATCAGTTTGATAAAGTAGAGCTTGTTCAGCTTGTAAAACCTGAAGATTCAATGCAAGCTCTAGAAGAGCTAACAGGTCACGCTGAACAAATCTTACAAGCATTAGAATTACCGTACCGTAAAGTGATTTTATGTATGGGCGACATGGGCTTTGGCTCTGCAAAAACCTACGACTTAGAAGTGTGGGTACCCGCACAAGATACTTACCGAGAAATCTCATCATGTTCAAACATGGCCGACTTTCAAGCGCGCCGTATGCAAGCACGTTTTCGCCGTGCAGGCGAGAAAAAACCAGAGTTATTGCACACACTAAACGGCTCAGGTTTAGCGGTAGGCCGTACACTTGTCGCTATTTTAGAAAACTACCAACAAGCCGACGGCTCAGTAATTGTGCCTAAAGTGCTACGCCCATATATGGGTGGGTTAGAAGTGATAAAATAAGTTTTAGATCTATAAATTTTAAGAGGCCGCTGTTTATAAAAACAGCGGCTTTTTTATAGTGTAAATTCTAAATTTAATAATGGTCAATTGGCGAGAGTAAAATTAGTGGCTTGTAGTTAACTCGGTTCGCACATCGCTATGGCTTAATTGCGATTAAATCGTTCGAATTAAACAGTACTTTGTGTTTTATCTAATATTACTGTTCTCCACCACTTTGTATATTCCTACAATTATAAAGTACGCGTCTAACTTAACTAATTGTTTATAGATGTTTATTTGATAGCTAAGATAAAAGCGTTGTAGTATATGGATATTTTTCGGTTTATAAAACGGCAAATGTCGTAGATATAATGGTTAGGACTTTTCCCGCAGAACACTAGATTTTTTTAGAAAAGGATTTGAAATACATGAAGTTCATCAAGTTTACAACGTGCATCTTGGTCGTTGCCATTGTGGTAGCAGCACTGTCTTACCAGAAAGTTATCTCAAAAATATTGCTGCCACAGTATATTGACTGGGCGTATGAAACTGATAGACAAGGTTTGGAGTCTGGAACACCTTTAAATGCACAAGAATTTTCTTTAGCAACCGATATAGGAATTCAAAACCCAGATAAAGTAAGGATTGTGTATGTGGATGAAGTTCCGTTCCCATACGAAAACTTTGCCCTGAAAACACTAGGTGAAGCACTCGGATTCATTGGTGAAGATATCATCAACAATGCCCAAGTGTTCGGTTACTCAATTTATGTTCGTAATGGTTATGAACTGGATAGGGCAAAGCTTGCTCATGAATTGGTACATGTACTCCAAATTGAACGAACCAGTCTCGACCACATAATAACTCAGCACTTTTCGGATTTAGCAGAATATGGGTACGACAAAGCTCCTTTAGAGGTCGAAGCGTTTAAAGCGAATAAAGAATATGCGAGTGATTGGTAACCATGCGGGGGAGTAGAAAAACATAACAAGCGCATAAACTCGCTCGCTTGAATTTGTAGCGATAAAGTTTGCCAAAAATTAATCAACTATAACGCTACTGTATAGCGCGGCGTTATATTTTCTATAAATCGGTGTTAAATTTGTATGTATGCTTTTCAATTTACAAGTGATGGGAAAGGGCAAATTCAAATTGATGACTTTATTGAGTCATTTGAATCGGAATTTTGTTTTTGGTCAAAGAGTGATTATGAAGCACATTGGTTAAAAGCATCTGAAGAATTATCTTTAGGTAAAGACGTCTCCTTTATTACTTCTATTACAAACCCTGGAAGTTCTAATTTTATTAGAACTTGGACTTGTTATGTTAAAAATAAAGAACTAATATTTCAAGAAAATATACTTTTTTTAGATGATATGCCCTTTGAATTCAATATCGCTACTCCCCATGAAAATGTATTACCTTATGAGTCAGTTACGCAGGATGGTGACGATATATCTGAATGGCGAACAAAAATATAACAAGCTGCTCTGGCTCCGCTTAGCTTTACGTTTTAAGCAACTACAATTTGCCCCTTAACGAGAGTGTTATGCGCCACTCAAATCAGAGTCGTATATAAAAGATGAAGAAGTATAGGGTGTTGAATAAAATGGAGATAGGAAGTAGATTTTATCAGTTTTATGGATATTTCTTTCAGTCAACTATATTTATTGTGATATTTTTTCACCTCATCACGATCACGCAGAGACCTTGCAGGCATTCCTAACGTATAAGATCGCAGGGAGGACGCTATCTCATGTGTTCGAATAGTGAGGGACTGTCTAGTCTAGTTTAGCTTTGTCGTGCGAGGGTATTTAGAATTGCGAACTGGCAAACAAGCTTTTGAACGGAAATTTTTGAGGCCGAGGATTGAACAGGTTGATCGCGTCTATGTTCTTCAATAAGGGCGGATTCATTCAATTTTTTAGTGTACCAAGGCCGGTAAAAAGTATGCTATGTTTATTGATGTTAGCCTCTGCTGTTTAGTTATTTGACCAACTATATGACTCTAGCTTTGAATTAAGCTAACCCACAAAAGCGTAGGCTAACACCGTGTGGGAGTCATTATGTCAAGCGATTTAAAGGTGAACGGAAACAATGGATTTATTTTTAGAGTTGCAAAAAGGACTAGGGATACTTTTTAATACTTTACAGCTATTAGTTGTGTTGACCTTTGGTTACTTATATTTCAGCTTTCGTAAAAGAGCAAAACAGTCTGGTTATAAAATATACAAGCACCTGTCGCTGGGGTTTTTATTTACTTTCATATCCATTCTTATCCCGATGGTCTCAATAGCTTTTGGTACCTCGGTATTAGGCGATGCTTCACATGATAATTTTTATTTGTACAATGATTTACCCTATTTCTTAGCCACTTTTGCGAGTCTAGGTTGTTTTATTTTGGCCGCAAAGGCAAAGCTTGAACCGGATGCCTAACAAAACACTCAAGTCATTCCCTTCGGTCGCAGGGGCACTTATACGCGGGGCGGCATTCTTGTGCCTGCCCCCCCTTAGCTTAGTTGTAAGCCTTTACAGCACGGTGTACATGAAAATAAATGCGGAAAAATAAATGGTATAACTCTGATATACAAGATTATGGAGATTGTTGCTGTGCTTTTATGCGTTCCACTTTTATGAATCGTTTTATTCCCGCTTCTTATCGTCTATTCTCTTTTTAATAAACATATAAGATGCTGAAGGTATTGATAGTTTGTTTAAACCTAAACTTGATTTGAGTGTGGTGTGTATAGGCTGCTATTGCTGCAACAACCCCTTTTACGGATGATATCTTTATATTGGACTTCCTAGCTTTGCTTTTAAGTATCTTTTTCTTTCCTGCTAGTTGGTTATATTGTTGGTATTTATCAAAAAAGCAACCTAAAGTAGCAAGTGAGTTATAATAAGCTAATTAATAGGGACAAAAAACAGTTGGCTGTTTTTGTTCCTTACTATTTTAACCTATTATTAGGACGTTAGGCTTTTTGTTCGTCCGGTCTAGCGTCTATATTTTTTATAGGACGAGGAGATAAAAAATGAAAAAAATGTTATTTGTTGCACCATTCGCATTGCTATTAACTGCTTGTGGAGCGCCTAGTGTTAATGATTTGGTAGAAGACCCAGAGTTATTGGCTGAAACAGCTCAAAAGTGTTCAAAGCTTATGGCGCAAGGTAAAAATGCTGATACAGAAGAGTGTAAAAATGCTCAGCTTGCACAAAAGAAAATAATTGAGAATATGACCAAAGGTATTATGAACCAATAAAGTAATGGCTAAGAAAAAGAGTAACAAGTTGCTCAAACAAAAAATAAGGGGTGGCGTAGCTCCTGAACAGCCCCCCTTATTTTGTAACTAACGCCTTTGGCCGGACAACAAAAGCTTTGCTTTTACTTCCTTTATTAAGGCGTTAGGCATATACAGGAAGTATTATGTTAGATTCAAGTACAAATAAACCTCTTATGTTGGGTGGGTTTTTCAGCGCAGTTGCTGCTTTAGCTCACTTAGGGTGCATTATATTTGGTGGTGATTGGTATCGCTTCTTTGGGGCTGGTGAACAAATGGCTAGGATGGCGGAAGCAGGAGAGTCTTATCCTACTATTGTTACATCTGTTTTGGTTTTAGTACTTTTAATTTGGTCTGTTTATGGGTTATCTGGTGCAAGGTTAATTATTAAACTTCCGCTTTTACGTACAGCTTTGGTACTTATATCATCGATTTATGTACTACGTGGCGTAGTATTCGTTGTGTTAATGCCTATGTTTCCTGAAAATAGTATTATATTTTGGCTTGTAAGCTCCGCAATATGTTTAAGTATCGGTATGCTCTATTGTGTTGGTACTTATCAAAGCTGGTCAAAGTTAAGTGCAAAATACGCCTAGCAAGGCGTTAGGTGATACCGGACTTTCGAATGAACTATTTTAAGAAATCTATACTACTTACACTCTTTATCTCGCCTCTTGCACTCTCACAAGTAAGCCAGCTTCATAGGGTATCGGGATATTTAAGTTTCTTCATCGGCCT
>NZ_JBQSVO010000019.1:0-38013 GCF_052376275.1 Pseudoalteromonas sp. AOP7-A1-14
TAGTTGTTGATAGGCTTTCTCCCCAAATAGTCCAACCACCACCTTGCATTGCCTCCATCCCTGCTAAAATTTTACTTGTTGCACTCGAGAAATTATTTCGGCGAAGTAAACTCTCAGCGTTATCTAATAACTTCTCTGCAATTTGGGTTACTGACTGTTTACCAAATATACCAGGAATAACCATATCATCAGAGTTACGGCCTAAGTTTTCATCTTTATGCACATCAGCATTTGGAGCTAACGACTCATCATTATCTGTAATTTCCTCTTTTTCAATCTCATTGATCAGAGTTAATTCAGTTTGAAACTTTGTTTCAAACTGCTCTCTGAGTCCCTCGGAAATAATTGAAAAAATTGTATTAATAAACTGAGCTTTACTTAATTCGTCATTAAATTCTGACTCACAGATTATTTCTAATCTATCAAAAGCTTTACTCACTGAACTTTGGTCATCTGAAATATTATTTAAGATTAATCCATATGCTTGGGTAAAGCTGCTATAATGGCGATCGTCTCCAAATTGAAAACATTCTAGAAGAGCCCAGCAAAGCTGCCAGTCAGCAACTTTATAAATATTTTTAACAATCAATACTATGCAATCTTGCTCGTCAAGAGCATTGCCAGGAAAGCGAGATCCCCTAAGTTCATTGAGCCGGTCAATGTTATCTCGAGTGACTTCGATGTGCATCTGTTCTAATGTGCCATATGTTTGTGTAATAAAGTAATCTACAGCAATTTTATACTTACCTTTTACACACAAGGCACCAATAAGATCTCTTTTGGCGTATCTAACAAATCTTTGAAAAGTCATTTCTCCGCTAGCTGCGTCAAGTATACCTGCAATATCTTTGATAACTTCATGTTTTAAGTTCGAAGTAGTACTTAAAGATTCGAGTGCGGTAATGCATAAACCAAATTGGTCCTCTTTATACCAGCTTGGCCCCATTGAAAGAGATAAAACTCTCTCATAGGTTCTTTTTGCTTCCTCTTGTGCGTCTAATTTTTTATATAAAGCAATTATTTCTAAAAGCTCAGGGATCAGTTCATATCTATTTTTAAGATTTTGACTTACATACTTGTTCCATTGATGAACTAAATTGAAAACAAGATCTTCTGATTGAGAATCTATTTTTTTTCTCGTTAAACACTCAATCGTATTCTTAAGTATTCTTCTAAATCCCTCTGAATATATTCCATATTGAGTATCAAACTGAGTATTAAGATGGTTTATTAAATAGCTAATTTTGTTTTCAAAACTTTGAGATATCGTCTCAGCTAATTCCTTGTAAATTAGCGGGAAAATACCCTCAGGTATGTTATATGAATCTTGCCATTGCTCTCGCTCTGACAAAACAAACTTTATATTATCAATAACGCTTTTATTGAGTATATCCCATACATTTTCTAGCTCTTTAGCATCACTACTTTGATTGTATTTTCTTGCTTTGCCACTACACCAAGCAACTATTTTACAGATGGAGCTTATGCTTTCTTCCCAGTTGTTATTAGTGAATGGGATAAAATTCGGACATTTAAAGCAAGTTTTAGCATATGCTTTTAGTCGCCAGTCAGACATGTTTTGAATGAAAAGGTATTCATCACTCGTGATTCCGTCTTCTCCGATGAAGGTAAAGGAGCTCAACTCTTCAATTTCTTTACTAAAGGTTTCTATAATTTCTTTTGGCGCATTGAGAGTTAAAAGAGCGCTAGTAGCTACACTATTTAGTTTATTAACTCCACCACCACATTCAGCAATGATGGTTAGAAGGTCATTAAAAACTACTGTAAGTATACTTCTATTGGCAGTTAAGCCGTAATAGCGACATAACTCAAAATAAATAGGAATCGAGGATAAAATAATTCCTGTGTAGTCACTGATAGGACCTCGATAGATCTTGCGTAGCTCTGAAATAGGCACGTAGTGTTCCAGTAGGCACATTGCGGTTGCTTGGGAGTTAGCTACCATTTCGTTTTTGAACGCATCGCTATACTCTTTATTTTTTGCGTTGGATGAAATAACTTCCGACCAATAAAGTTGAAAGTTCACGAACTTCTTATAAGCGGATTCGTCACCAAGTCGAGTTTTAAGCATGAAAAGTTGAGAGTACAAGCTAAAGAAGTTCATAAATTCGTCATATGGAATCCCATCTCCACTTAATAAATTTTCAAACTTGTCCTCAATAAACATCTCTGTAGTTCTTGTTAGATTGAGAGCTTCTTGATTAGCTTCTTCATTCGAGAGGTGTAAAACTATTTTGAAAGATTCTTGAGGAGGTATTATTAACTGACCATACCTAACTACATGTTGCAAAACTTCTTCTTGTTTCCCAATAGAAATAAGTGCTCCAGCTGTCAAACTAGCTGATTGAGCAAATAAAACGCTATAGCGGAAATTAATTCTTTGGGACAATAATAATATTCGAACTGTTTCAGCTAAATCACCTAACAGTGTTGCAGCCTCTAAGGTTTTATGAATATCAATTTGCAAAGTGTCAGGCTCTACTCCTTGTAGGACACATTTATCTACCCAACTTTGATTACATAATAGAATTACATGAGATTTATCATCATTCTCTATCTTGAGGCCGTGATAAATTAAATTAAGTAAGCCGTATTGACTCTTTTGATTTTTTTCACAAAACTCAAATAGTCTCAGTTGAATACTCTTCTCAAGCAATTGAGTTTTTTCAACCAAAAAGTCTGAAAATGATGAGTGATAGACGGTTGTTTCATTCTCATTTAAAAGTAAGTGTTTTATTCTACTATGAGTACTTATTAGAATAGCTTGTTCGCTTTTATTTAAAATCTCCGAAAAGAAACTAATAGGAATCCCCCATCGTAATCGAGCAACAATTGCTAATAGATTTACCGCAGCTTCATCGTTTTTTAACTGTGACCAAAGTAAATCGTAGTAATTTCGGATTGTTCCATCAATCAGGGGGAAATCAGATAACTCTTTTTTAGTTAATCCTGAGTTTACTAGGTCTATTAAATAGCGAAGGTATAGAGGGTGTCCTTGAGCTCTTTCACAAATTAAGTTTACAGTTTTAGGTACTGCAAATTCATTATATAGGTTGGTATAGCAGAAACTTTGGGCTGAATTATATTTCAGGGGAGGGAGCGAAATACATAAACTTTTATTCAACCTTTGTCCCAATTGAGCTTCAAATTGTTCATAGTTAGGGGCTGCTAGAACAATAATCAAGCCTTTAGGTAGTTGTATTGGTAAAAGCCCAATGAACTTACTTAATAAAGCAGGGTCATGCCGAGAAATTTCGTCAAGCCCATCAATAAATAAAATACCTACTTTTTTATTTAAATCATATTTATTGCAAGCTATGGAAAGGAGCTGTTCTGTTTCTTTTATTAACCTGTGGTAATCATAGTTATCTGTCCTTATAGGAGTCCCGTTTATTAATTTTGATACTTGCATATTTAGCCAATTAAAGAACTCTATAGGCTGTGCTAGCTGTACTGCATTTTTGGACTTCTGACTTTGCGAAAAGCAATAAGTAGCGAAGTGTTCAAGTGAGTCATTCAATGGGGAGTAAGTATCACAAAAAGTGGATTTTCCTATCCCATGAGCGCCGTTAATGAACCTATAACTATTGCAATTTTTGGTGAGTAGTTCATCAAACTGCTTCACGAATTCAAATCGTGAAGCTATGGTTTCATTATTAGACAAACTTTCTTCTTGTGTTATTGGAATATCATTTTGAGCTAAAAAATGTCGTAGTGTGAAAGTTGAAATGACATGTAATGTTTTCTCAATTGAAACTCGAATTATTCCAACGCAAGCTTCATCGCATATTAAAGCAGCTCCAGAAAAGCCTTTATAACTACTTAGAGATAATTCTTGGTTAATACTAATTTCGATGTCAGATTTTAGTTTTGTAGCTTCAAAAGTTTGGATTATTTTTCCTTCTAAACGGTGACCGATTGTTAGTTTAGCTACTGGCCATCCATAAGAGTAGAACTTTGAACCATCTAGTGGCATCTGACAACTGATAGTTAACGGAGTTAAGTCGGGTTCTGAGTCGAGCTCTAATAGAGCTACATCTAAGCTCTCATCATAATCCAGCACTTTTGCTTTGTGAGGTAATTTGGTTGTGCCATATTCAAAAACAACATCAACCTCATTGTTACTCTCAGTCGGATCTTCCAAACAATGGCTTGCTGTCAATACTAATTTTGAAGACACAAGAAAGCCAGTTCCTGACTCCTCACCACATTGAATTCTACATGTCGCTGATTGTGCTGTTTTATCTAGCATCTTAATCCTTTTTGATATTAATCCAATTTGTAGCATTTTCTACAACTGTGAAAGTTGCTCCAGTGGTTGTTTGATAGTTTTTAAGCTTCCTAGATGCTGAGGTTGAATAGTTAAAGTAAATAGTTCTCATAAAATTCGCTTCTCTATCAACGATTGCACAAAGGGGTTCTAAATCGGGGTGATTATGATTTCCACTACCATTAGTTGAAATAAAAAATGCCGGTGCATCTATCAATTTTAGGAGCTCTGGGCTGGTGTTGTGGATACTACCGTGATGAGATATTTTTATTGCATCAAACTCTAAGTTATCGCCTTGAGCTTTCATTGCATTTAATTCAACTATAATATCTTCGGCCCAAGCGTCAGCTAGCATAAGTACTCTAACACCGTCTAACTCAATTATAGTTGCAATTGAACTTCCATTTGTTTTTGACTCATCAGGTGAGTATATATCCTCAAGCTTTATATTTTGGCCAGAAGATGTTAATTCTGGGAGCTTGGTATTTTCTTCTTGCCTATGTTCTAAGCTTAGCTCAAATGCATCATCGACAATTGTATTTGATGTAACAGATTCAGTAAGTCCATAACGCTTTAGCTCTTTTTTCCATGAGTGTAGAAGTTCTTGTAGTCTTAACTTTGTAGGGGTTATAACTTTTATTGAACCATTAGGAAGAGATGTGTATGAATTCTCTTCTACGCATATGTTTTTTAAACCATGTTTCTCATTCCAACAATATCGACCTTTATTTATCAAAGTTGCTAGTGTACTGCCTTGTCTAGCGCTAATTTCTTCTACTTGCTCAGTTTCTGCAATTAAATTCTTGGGGTGACCTCTTCTTATGAACGATTTCAGGATTTCTAAGCTTTCCTGTGAAATTTCAGAACTATTTGGTAATGAAAGGCTTCGAAGACTATTGTGCCAAACTTTTTTGATCGAGATAACTTTACTTAATATTTTACTTTCGTTCAGTAATAAAAGTCGGATAATTCCGCCAATATGATCAGCATCAATATGAGTTACAATAACTAAATCTAGAATATTACCTTTACTCGCTAAGTTATCGAGATCTTGTTTTATGTGTTTATCGAAGGTCTTTGCATAACCGCCATCGATCAAAATATTAGTATCGGAAGAGCAAATCAAAAATGCATCTCCATTTTCGGCTGGGTACATTTTAATTTTCACATTAATTTCCCTTTATTGATTTTTTTAATTCTTGTTTGTTAAAAATATACTCTCAGATCAATTGTTATAAAAGTTAATGTGTTGGCGCAGCACTTAATCCAAAAATATCAAGTTAGTATCAGGTTGTTTATTCTTAAACTTTAGTTATTTAGTTGATTTTTTGAGTTCCTTGATTAGCTCAAGCTTTTTCTCCGTGTCTAACTTTGATATTTCAATTACTAGCTCTGCTGTTGTCTCATCTTCACAGAAAAAATAATTCAATGGAACATTTAGTTCATCAGCGATCTTTTTTAGAGTCGTTAAATCTGGAATATGACGGCCTTTTTCATAGTGGTTCATGCGACCACTCGCTGAGTTTTCATCCATACCGATAAGTATCCCCAGCTGCTTTTGAGTAATACCTGACTTAGCGCGGGCTTGTTTGAGTCTAATTGGGATTGGATTTTGGAACACAAAAGTATCATTTTTTCAGTCTCTAATAGCTTAGATTGTCTAAGTTTTACAATAGTTTGTACACTTAGGAATCCTAAGTCTGATTTGTGGGTATGTTCTTAAAATCACTCTCAAGCATAAAACTTAGTATTTCTAAGTTTTGCATTGTTCTATATACTTAGCAACCCTAAGTTTTCTTAATTGTTGTAGTATAAGAAATGCCCCACGTTATCAAATTAAACCAACATATTTATTCCCTTTTGATCGAAAAAGAGTGCAATGGCTTTACAATTGTCGAGCTCAGGGATGAGTTATTAACCGTAACTGATACATATCAAGATATAGATGAGGCACGTAAATTCATTTATAGACAAACGACAGCTCTTGAGCGGAAGGAACTCCTAAATTCAAAAGGAAGTGGCCGCCATAAAAAATATTTTAAAACTGAGCTGTTTAATAACGTTACGTTTGTGGCGAAACAGGTTGTAATTGAACAAGAAAAATCAATTAGCAGTAATACTGATAATCAAGCATCACCGCTTGTTGAAACCTTATTAAATGAAAAGAAACACTTTGAGGCTGAGCTTGCAATTTTATTAGGGGAAGTTGATGAATATAAAGCTCTACAAAAGCGATTCCCTGAGCACCTTAGCTTGTTCTACTCTGCATTAGATGATGCTAAAAATAATTCAGCTAAGTTATTAGGAAAAGTTAACGCTTTAACTACTGTATTGGCCTCTTTGGATAATGGTGCACGGCAATGTTGAGAAGTTGGCAAAAAGAATGTGTTGAGTTAGCGGTAAAGAAATACGCTGTTAGTGATAAGCACTTTCTATGTCAGGCTACTCCAGGTGCTGGTAAAACAATAATGGCAGCATCATTGGCCAAAACGTTATTTGATAAAAAAATGATAGACAGAGTGATCTGCTTTTCACCATCGGTTGAAGTGGCTAATAATATCAAAAGAACATTTGGAAAAATAATTGGGTGTTCATTTGATGGCTCATTTACGGCTGTAGGTGTTTCAATGACTTATCAAAGTTTATGCTCCATTCCTCAAAGTACCTGGGATGGGCTAAGTAAATACCGTACATTTTTTATTTTTGATGAAATACACCATTGCTCGTTCTCGCAAGATAAATCTAAAATCAATACGTGGGGTGAGAGAGTTGTTTTCCATTTACAGGATATTGCAACTTACACGCTTGCGCTATCAGGCACTCCTTGGCGCTCAGACGCTCTTCCTATCGCTTTAGTGAACTATTCTGACCCAGAAGGTGAGTTGATATGCGATTATCAATACAGCTTGAGTCAGGCCATTAGAGATAATGTATGTAGAGAGCCAAAAATAGTTTTAGTTGATAGCAATAGTATTTCGGATGGTGAAGAAACATATGGATCTATAGCTGAATTTGTTAAACAAGCTCACTCAACTTACCAAGAGGTGCTTAATAATGACTCTGCACTTAGATATTTATTGAAGTTAGCCGTATTAAAATTGTCGGAGATAAGAGCTTCAAACCTAACTGCCGGTGGCCTAGTTGTTGCGTCTTCAGTTAAGCACGCTGAAATGATAAATAGTTTATTAATTGAAGAATTTAATCAAACGTCAACCATAGTTACTTACTTACACGATAATTCAACACAGAAAATTAATTTATTTAAGTCATCTACTGAACAGTGGATTGTTAGTGTTGGTATGATCAGTGAAGGGACCGACATACCTAGGCTACAAGTATGCTGTCATTTAAGCTCTATAAAAACAGAGTTGTATTTTAGGCAAGTTCTAGGGCGCATTCTTAGGTCTGGCAAAGGTAAAATTGAATTCGCATGGTTATTCACATTTGCAGAAACAAGCTTAGTTGAGTTTGCTGAGCGTATTAATATTGATATACCAGATAGTTGCTCTTATGTTGATATGGAATGTGACACAATCTTGGTGAGAGAAGATATATTTAGACCTTTAACATCGCCAAAGATAAACAGGGATAATAAGTTAAAAGAAACCCTTGATAAACTCGTTCTAGGGGGCCTAACTTCAGAACGCGGTATAGCTTATGATGAGCTGCTTTCAGGTTGTTCATTAAGCAGTATACAAATTAAATCACTTAGAACTAGAGTTATAGAAGCATTTTTATAGTTCCATAAAATGAGCCATATTCTGTTTATATTATCACTCTTAGTACATAAATAAGGCTAGCTTTTATTTGACTCTGCTAAGTAATGGGAAATTTTTTAGAGATAAGTATCGAAATTATTGCCTCAGCTACATCCTTGATTTCACCATATTATTAATTTCAGAAACAACTTTTAGGGTAATAAATTTATTCCAAATTTACTAACGACGAATGCAAACACTCCAAAAATAAAACAAGTTATTAAGGCGCTGAGGCCGAGTGATGGCCAAAAACCAAATCGGTGTAGTAATGATGGAAATATTAAAAACATCGGTAAGGTAGGCACAACATACCAAAATGTGTACCAGGCATGACTCGCAATTTTCTCTGGCGGCTGTTTTTCAACGTACAACCAAATCATCGCTAAAATGGTTACCAATGGAAGTGCTACAATTAGTGCTCCGAGTTTATCACTGCGCTTTGCGACCTCTGAAACCGCTACAACAATTGCTGCTGTCACTAAGTATTTAAAAATTATCCAACCCATGTATTACTTTCCTTTTTAAATAAAAAAATAAAAACCGATTGCCTATCGGTTTTTATTTTGCCATGATATGGCTATGTTGTTAAGAGATATTTGATTATGCAGTTAGGCGAATTAGAAAAACTAGTACTTCAATATTTGTGGTCTTCTAAAGAAGCGGATGCAAAGCATGTGCACAGTCGTTTAGGTAAAACACGTGGCTGCACTCTCAATACTATTCAAAGCACCCTTGAAAGACTTTATAAAAAAGGCCTTCTTAGCAGAACTAAGCAGGGTCATGCTTATAATTACCGAACTAAAGTTGATCGTAACTCGCTTATAGCTACTTTAATAAATGATATTACAGCTGACTTTGTTGAAGAGGGTGAAAACAGTTTAATTGCTGCATTTTCTTCTACTTCGACTAATTTTAATGATACACAATTAGATGAGCTCGAAAAGCTTATAGAGCAACAGCGAAAACTACGAAGCGGAAAAGTGTAAATATGATTGTTGGAAATTGGGCCGTTTTTTTAAATTTAGCAAGCGCAGCGGTAACCGCTTTTATCTTTGTGGTGGTATTGATTTCTTTCTTTCACACATCGGTTTGTAAAAAACTCGCCATTTTCCAATTTACCGCTCGTAAATCCATGCTTTGGTTAACTATTACCAGTCCTTGGTGGATCTCGTTATTGTCTACGCTTGTGTTTTTTCACGTACAACAAAATCCAATGTCTAGTTGGTGGCAAGGAGTCGCTCACTGGCATCACCTTGAGGTTTTCTCTGTATATAGTTGGCATTCGGTATTGCTTATATCGGCTGTTTGTTTGATGGCAAGTGCTAGCGTACATACATTTTTTAGCCTTAATAGACATCGTACAGCAATGAGTAGCCTGTTGGCTTTATCGAACACTCAACTTCACAGGGATTATCAAAACCAGTCTGTGTACGTTATTGAACATCCCGTACCAGAGGCGTTTACTGTAGGTTTTTTCAATCCAAAAGTTTATATAACCAGTGGTTTACAAGCACTCGATGAAAAAACAGTACACATAGTCATACAGCATGAACTAGCACATTTAAAAGCTCGAGATCCGCTTTTTAAAACACTATTTGGTTTATTTAGTTGGTGTTTTCCTGCGACCACGCGCGCAGTGTTACAGCAATCATATACTGTTTTAACAGAGCAAATTGCTGATGTCGGTGCGACGCAGCATTTTGATGGCTTGGATGTTGCTCAAGCACTTATTAATGTTGCTCGATTGCAACGCCAGCAACATGCAATTAATGACAATATATATATAAGTCACTTTAGTAATGAACAAATAACTCAGCGTATACAAACATTGTTAACACCAATACCTGCTACGCCTAAACTACTTTTAATAATCACGTTACTTAGCTTTGTGGTTATTGCGTTATTCACACTGTCGACTGCCGATAGTGTTCACCATCTTATAGAAACTTTTTTCATCCACTAAGTAAGGATCAAAATGAAATTACTCAGTCGTTATTTTACCTACAAAAAACCGATTGGCAATCGGTTTTTTGTAGGTCTATTTATGGCTTTTACAGCACTGCCGTGTTTTGCAAGTGCTGAGGCTTATCAAACATTAAATCTAAAGCAAGCCATCTCATTCACGCTTGCTAACAACCCGCAATTACAGGGCTTCTTTTATCGAGATAAAGCCCAGCAAGGCAAAATAAAGCAAGCAAGTATAGGCCAAAGACCACAAATAGGCTTAATGGTTGAAGATGCTTTTGGGACAGGTGAGCATAGTGGTTTGCAAAATATGCAATCAACCTTAACTTTCTCTTGGCTGAT
Source organism: Pseudoalteromonas sp. AOP7-A1-14 (assembly GCF_052376275.1). Lineage (NCBI taxonomy): Bacteria > Pseudomonadati > Pseudomonadota > Gammaproteobacteria > Alteromonadales > Pseudoalteromonadaceae > Pseudoalteromonas > Pseudoalteromonas sp. AOP7-A1-14. Next base: position 10,357 of record NZ_JBQSVO010000019.1, read on the forward strand.
GCAACAAGAGCAAATTGATAGTCGCGTAAAAGCAAGCCAGTCTGAACTTGAGCAGTTACGTTTAGATAAACAAATTATTGCACTTGATTTAGCCGCGATGACTGCGAAGCAATTTATTCAACTACTGGTGAAAGAAGAGGCACTAAAGCTCAATAAAATGGGAGTAAGACAAGCGAATGAAGTTGTAAATGCAATAGATAAACGAGTTCGTATTGGTCAGTCGTTGGCTATTGATAAAAATTTAGCCAAAGCTGAACTAATTAAACAAAAATTACTTGTCGAAGATCTTGAGCATGAAATAGCCAGCGGAAAATATCAGCTTTCAGCCTTGTGGGCAGAGCCTCGCACTGACTTTACACTTACAGGTAACTTATTGCAGTTACCTAAAATTGTAGATTTTCAGTCACAGTTCGAGCGCTTTAAAAATGCGCCTCGTTTGATGCAATTAGCAAGTCAAAAACGTATTGCACAATCACACATTGAATTAGCTCAAATTGAAGCAAAACCACAATGGCAATTTACAACAGGCTTACGTCGTTATGAATCAACGGATGACTATGGGCTCGTGGCCGGTGTTTCTATTCCGTGGGGAGCATCTGGCAGCAATGCCGGAACGGTCGCTAAGTTACGTGCCGAGCAAGATGTATTAACAGCGCAAGCGAAGAGTTTAACTCAACAAGCTAATAGCCAGCTTTATGCTTTGCTTCAAGAAGTTAAGCATTCTGTTCATGTAATTACCACCTCAAAAAATGAAATCATTCCCACGCTAGAAACCGCGCTTACCCAAGCAAAACAAGCATTTAACGTTGGTAAATTGAATTACAACCAGTGGAGTAGCGTGCGTCAGGCGCAATTAAGCGCGCAATCAGAACTACTTAGCGCTTATGAAAGCTTACATTTACAGCATATAGAAATTCAGCGTCTTACTGGCGCATCGATAGAACAATGAGATTATTTATGAAAACGACAAACTTTATTCCCTCCATAACCGTTGCCGTATTACTCGGCCTCAGCGCGGGGGTACATTTACCCGCTAGCGCAGTATCAACACCTACTACAGAGCAAGCAGAGCCTGAAAAAGGGCCGCATAATGGTCGTATGCTTCGTGAAGGAAGCTTCGCATTGGAGTTAGCGATTTTCGAAACAGGCGTACCACCTGAGTTTAGAGTATGGTTAACGGATAATAAAAACCCAATTAATCCCGACGATGTTGAATTAACGGTTACGTTAACCCGATTAGGTAATGTGATTGATGATATTAAGTTTATTAGCCAAAGTGACTTTTTACGTGGGGATATGGAAATTTACGAACCGCACTCTTTTATTGTCACAGTAAATGCGAGCTACCAAGGAAAAAAATATCGTTGGCAATACGATAACCTAGAGGGGCGAACAAAAATCGAACCCGCAGTAGCAGATGCAATGGCGATTGAAACTGCAATTGCAGGGTCTCAAAAGCTTCATCAAACGATCCCTGCTTATGGACAGGTTTGGTTACCGCCGAGTGCGCACCGCACTGTTTTTGCACGTTTTGAAGGTGTTATTACACACTTAAATGTAAAGCTTGGCGATAAAGTAAATAAAGGCCAAACTTTAATGACGATTGAAAGTAATGAAAGTTTAAACCCCTATGAGATAAAATCGCCTATTGCTGGTTTTGTCGCAAAACAAATGGCTAATTCAGGTGAGCAAACGAATAACCGAGAACTGCTTGTTATCACAGACGCGAGTCAATCTGTCGTTAAATTAGCAGTCTACCCGAGCGATTACAGCAAAGTATCTCAAGGCACTCTAGTGAGCATTAAGGCAGAAGGTAGTCTTGTGAATATTGCTGGTAAGGTATCATTTATAGAGCCAAAAGTTAGAAGTGATCAGGCAAGAATGGTGTGGGTTACGTTGGCACAACAGGCTGAGCCTTTGTTGGAAGGGAGTTTTGTTAAAGCCGATATTGAAACTGCTTCTTTTGAAGTTCCTTTAGCGGTAAAGAAAATAGGCTTACAGAGCTTTCGTGATTTTACGGTCGTGTATGCAAAAGTCGCTGATGAATATGAAGTCAGGATGCTTGAGCTGGGTCGTTCAGATGCAACATGGATAGAAGTACTAGGTGGACTGCCTGCCGGTACCGAGTATGTTACTGAAAATAGCTATGTCATCAAAGCCGATATTGAAAAATCTGGCGCGTCACACGATCACTAGGAGAGCGTAATGTTAGAATCGATTTTACGCTTTGCTATAAAGCGCAATATCCTCGTTCTTGTCATGGTATTAGCCATTGCAGGATTAGGCTTATGGAATTTTACTAAACTGCCTATTGATGCAGTACCTGATATAACCAATGTTCAGGTTATGATCAACACCGAAGCGCCAGGCTATACGCCGTTAGAGGTTGAACAACGCGTTACTTTCCCCCTCGAAAACGCACTTGCGGGGTTACCAGGACTTGTAAACACACGCTCAGTGTCTCGTTATGGTTTATCTCAGGTTATTGCTATTTTTGCTGATAATACCGATGTTTACTTTGCTCGTCAGTTGGTTAATGAGCGGTTGTCTAGTGCACGTTCGGAGTTGCCGATAAACCTTTTACCTGAGCTTGGTCCCATTGCTACTGGATTAGGTGAGATTTTTATGTTTACGGTTGATGCTGTGCCTGGTGCTAAAAATCCCGACGGTAGTGATATAACCCCCATTGATTTACGAACAGTACATGACTGGACAATTCGCCCTCAATTAATGCGGGTACCAGGTGTTGTTGAAGTAAACCCTATTGGTGGTTACGAGCGTGAAATTCTCGTTGCGTTTAAACCTGAAAAACTACTGGCTTATAATCTTACCTCAGCAGATGTTGTTGATGCTATTGGTCAAAACAACCAAAACCAAGGCACCGGATTTATTGAAAAAAGCGGTGCGCAATGGTTAATTCGTGTCCCAGGTCAGGTTGCTGGTTTAACTGAAATCACTAATTTACCCATCAAAACCATAGACGGCAGTGCAGTGTTTATTAAAGATGTTGCCACTATAAGTGATGGCAAAGGATTGCGTACTGGTGCTGCTACACAAAATGGCCGCGAAGTGGTGATGAGCACCGTGTTCATGTTAATAGGTGAGAACAGTCGCACAGTTGCACAAGGCGTTGGTGAAAAGTTAAAAGAAATCAATGGCAGTTTACCCGAAGGTATAGTTGCAAAAGCCGTCTATGACCGAACTAAACTGGTAGATAAAACGCTTAATACTGTTCAAACTAACCTGCTCGAAGGGGCCATTTTAGTTATTGTTGTATTATTTATATTACTGGGGAATTTCAGAGCCGCATTTTTAACGGCTTTAGTGATCCCATTTGCAATGTTGATGACAATAACCGGTATGGTACATACGCGAGTCAGTGCAAACTTGATGAGTTTAGGGGCATTAGATTTTGGTCTATTGGTTGATGGTACGATAATTATCGTCGAAAACTGCTTACGTCGTTTAAGTATGAGAGGTGATACCCCTCTTTCTTTAAAAGCACGTTTAGACATTGTTTTTACGGCTACACGAGAGGTTATTCGACCCGCTTTATTCGGTGTATTCATCATCACCGTTGTTTATTTACCTATTTTCGCGCTTGAAGGCGTTGAAGGAAAAATGTTCCATCCAATGGCATTAACGGTTGTGATTGCTTTGCTTTGTTCAATGGCGCTTTCGATCACATTTGTGCCTGCAATGATCGCCCTATTATTTAAAAAGCCAATTAAAGAAAAACCTAATCATATTATGCTGGGGTTAAGTCGTATTTATAAGCCGGTACTCTCATTAGCATTAAAAGGCCGCTGGGCTGTGGTGCTAATAACTTGTTTACTCGTAACATTCTTTGGTTATCAAGCGACACGCTTAGGAAGCGAGTTTGCACCAAATCTTGATGAAGGAGACATTGCCATGCATGCGCTTCGTATTCCTGGTACATCATTAAGCCAAGCGATTGAGCTACAAAAAGTGTTGGAAGAAAAAATTACGCAGATGCCTGAAGTCGAGCGTGTATTTGCAAAAATTGGCACCGCAGATGTAGCAACAGATGCAGTACCCCCTAGCGTAGCCGATAACTTTATTATTCTAAAACCACGAGAGCAATGGCCAAACCCTGATAAGTCAAAAGCACAAATTGTTGAAGAGTTAGCAGCCTTAGTTAAGCCAATTCCAGGTAACCGCTATGAGTTTTTACAACCAATTCAAATGCGCTTTAATGAATTATTAGCAGGTGTACGCGCTGAGCTGGCAATTAAAGTGTTTGGTGATGACTTTGAAACACTTGCTGCGTTAGGTAAGGAGATTGAATCCGCTATTGGAAATGTTGACGGTATTGCCGATTTAATGGTAGAGCAAACAAGCGGGTTGCCAATGCTTGAAATTGTACCCAATACTGAAAAACTAAGCCAGTTTGGTATCAGCAAAGCACACATTCAGTCACAGTTAGCCACCGCATTAGGAGGGACTATTGCAGGTAAGTATTATCAAGGGGATATCCGCTCTAATATTGTTGTTCGTTTAGAAGAGCAGCAGCGTAATAATGTGCAAGAGATAGGTTACTTACCTATTAATTTACCTAATGGTCGCGCTGTGCCGCTCCAAGAGTTAGCAACAATCAAACTCACTAATGGCGCAAGTCAAATTAATCGCGAAAATGCTAAACGTCGTATTGTAGTGACTACCAATGTACGAGGACGTGACTTAGGAAGCTTTGTTGGAGATATTCAAACAATTATTGAAGATAAAGTCACTATTCCTGCTGGTTATTGGATTGAATACGGAGGAACGTATCAAAAGTTACAATCGGCCTCTGAGCGTTTGAGTGTGGTTGTGCCCGTTACATTGTTAATGATTATAGGCTTGCTTATTTTAGCTTTAAACTCACTTAAAGATGCTGCGATTATTTTTACCGGTGTGCCTTTAGCGCTTACCGGTGGAATTGCAGCACTGCTGTTACGTGATATTCCATTTTCAATATCTGCAGCGGTCGGTTTTATTGCTTTATCCGGCATTGCCATATTAAACGGCTTGGTAATGGTATCGTTTATTCGTGAATTACGCAGCTCAGGAATGGGGCTTAATCAAGCGATAACAGAGGGGGCATTAACACGTCTTCGCCCAGTGATAACTACAGCACTGGTTGCCTCATTAGGATTTATTCCTATGGCACTTAATACAGGGATTGGCTCAGAAGTACAGCGGCCTTTAGCAACCGTGGTAATTGGCGGCATTATTTCGTCGACCTTACTAACATTATTTGTGATCCCCGCACTGTATCGACTTTTACACAATGAAAAGGAGTCTATTTTGACTGAAAGTGAAACGTTGGAGCAACATGATGTCAACTAAAATAATAAACGTTAGCATAATGATTATGGTGCTTGTTTTGGCTTTTCTTAGCTTTGAGACCTTGGCCCATGGAGTTGATGACAGCACTCGCGCTTTTTTAGAGCAAAACCAAGGCGTACAGTTTGTGCCATTTATTTATATTGGTGCAAAGCACATGATCACCGGTTACGACCATATATTGTTTTTAATCGGTGTTATCTTCTTTTTGTATCGCAGTAAAGAGGTTTTGCTGTATGTCACCATGTTCACCATCGGCCACAGCACAACGTTACTATTAGGTGTGCTTGGCGATATTCAGATTAATGCCTATTTAATTGACGCTATTATTGGTTTTTCAGTTATTTATAAGGGCTTTGATAACTTAGGTGGGTTTAAGCGTTGTTTTAATTGGCAGCCAAATACAAAAATGGCGGTGCTTATTTTTGGTTTGTTTCATGGCTTTGGTCTAGCAACCAAGTTACAAGAGTTTCAATTACCCGAAGATGGATTACTGACAAACCTAATCGCCTTTAATATTGGCGTAGAGCTTGGCCAATTTTTAGCGCTCGCAGTTATTTTAATTGCCATTAATGTGTGGCGTAAACGGCCGTCATTTCATCGTTTTTCAACATTTATCAACGGTGCGTTAATGAGTGCCGGCTTAATGCTAGTCGGCCTTCAATTAACCGGCTATATAATTAATTAATTTAGAGAAATATATGCAACATACAGTTAGTTCAAAAACACTTATAAAAGCCAGTATCACCGCTTCATTAGTTGCGATAATCGCCTTTGTGCTATTTATCCTTCCGGCAGAATATAACATTGATCCAACCGGGATCGGTAAACAACTGGGCGTTACTAAAATAGCTCAGGCATCAGCGCAAAAACCACTTAAAACATCAGATTCATTGCAAGTGGGCAGTGATGAGTTTCAAACAATTGAAGTCACTATCCCTGCAAATCGCGGGGTTGAATATAAATTTGAGATGCAACAATATGAAAAAATGACCTACGAATGGATGACCGATGGCGCTTCTTTACATTTTGATTTACACGGAGAGCCAGCAGGAGACACAACCGGTTACTTCGAAAGCTATGCAATTGCCAATTTAAGCGAAATGAAGGGCAGCTTTACCGCCCCATTTGGGGGCTCACATGGCTGGTACTGGAAAAACAACTCAGATAACCCCGTAGCTATACAGCTTTTAGTAAAAGGACAATATAAAGTAATTGGCTTAAAACAATAAACTTAAAACTTAATAGGAGAAAACAATGAATAGATTAATTCCAATAGCATTAGTTTGTATTTCATTAATGAGTACTGGTGTTCTAGCACATAGTGATCATGGTCACGTTAGCGATCAACAAGCTATTAGTATTGCAGCTAAATCAATAAAGAAATTGGCCTTTAAAGACTATGGTTTTGAGGTTGGAAAACTAAATGATTCTTGGAAAGGTATTTCTTCAGAAGCATTTACTGTCGTAAACGAGAGCGATGATACTTTTATTATCCAAGCATCAAATGATAGTGAACAAGTTTATTTCAAAATAGCTAAAAATGGTCAGCTTGTAGATGTAAAATCGAAGAACGATTTCTAATCTAATTGTTAATTGGCACTGTGAGTTTTTACAGTGCCAATTAACTATTTATCGTCAAAAACACTTTTAGCTATTTAGCAATCGAAGTTGGTGAGGTCTTCGAAGTGTCAGAACAGATTGATGCTGGACTCAAAGAGATAATTCAGACTTTAGACTGAGTCAGGTACCCCCATAAATAAACTGTTCATTATATTTTTAAATTAAATACTTTACCTTCTACCTGGCAAGCATCCATATCCCAGCAGCGATCATAAACAGGTTTTCTGTAAGTGAAATAAAGCCTAACGGTACATTACTATCACCGCCTACACATGCACATTTGAGTTCGCGCTTATCTATATATACGGCTTTAAAAACAGAAACAGCACCAACACCACCAATAAATAATGAAATAGGAGCAATACTATATGCTGGCAACCCAGCTATCATTCCAATACCAACAAACGCTTCTAAAAATGGGTAAACATAGGCATACCTCACTACTTTCATCGCCACTAAGTCATAAGTGATAAATGAATTTGAGAAACTAAATAAATCTTGAAGTTTTTGTATTGCCAACACAGCCATAGTTAACGCAACAAATAGCTCCACGGTTTTCATGGAAATTAATCCATGACCCATTGCAAAACTAAATGCCAAACTTAGTAAAAATGCGACCGCGAAGATTACAATAACCGGGGTGTAAGTTGTACCTTGCTGTCCAGCTTTTGGCTTATCAAAGTAATCACGTAAGTCGTCATAACCACCGATACGTTTATCTGCAATAAATGTTTGTGGTGTGGTCTCTACGTTGTGCTTTGCTTTAAATTTATCTGTTTGTTCACGAGAAGATAATAAGTGATCATTAACATCATAACCCTCGCGTTCTAGAAGGTCTTTTGACTTTAAGCCAAATGGGCAAATATGCTCATCTGTTGCCATTCTATAAAGCTCTGCTGATTTACTCATGTTTAGCTCCCTTTTACGTATTCTTATAAAATTTTACTTAGCATTAAAATCCGGTACAGCTCTAGATTGTGCTTGTTCCTGAGTTTCTGCTAGGCCATTTTTTTCTATATCGTTCAGTAACCACTGCATCTCTTTAATCTCACGACGCTGTGCTTCAATAATATTTGTTGCAAGCTCTTGGACGCGCTTGTCTTTGATATTAGCTCTATCACTAGTCAGTATAGCGATTGAATGATGCGGTATCATGGCTGACATCCAAGACTGATCGTTGACCGTTATTTGCGAACGTACTAAAAATAATGCGCCTACAAAGCTAATAATGCTGATCCCTAAAACTACGCTGTTTTTCTTTTTATCCTTATACATATTTAGCATAAACAACAGCATAACTACCGCCATTGCAGCCCCCATATAAATAGCCATATAGGTACGCGTTTCACTAAAAAACACATGGCTTAGCTGATAACTATTCAAATACATTAGTACAAACATGACTAATGTTGATGTGGCTATCATTAAGAAAAATTTTAAATACTGTGACATTACAATGGCTCCTTTTCAGTTGTTCAACTTGTATTTTATTTATACTAAGGGGTATTACTTACAATTTATAAGGCGTAAGCCCACTATATATTTAATCATCGCATTAATACTTACGGCTAATTCAATAACTATGCCATAAGAGTTAAAACTGCACTGCGTATTTGCTGATATGCTTATAAGTATGTTGCTGTGAATCTTGAGTAAGTACTTCAATATTATATTTATGAAAACGATTGCCCATCTCCATACCTGGCGTGCCAACAGGCATTGCCGGAACTGTCAGCCCGATCGTTTTCTGAGGGTGTTGTTCAGCTAAAAACTGCTTTATATATTTAGCTGGCACGTGCCCTTCAAAAACATACCCATCGGCTGAAACAGCGCTATGGCATGAGCGCATATTTGGCTTTATTTGATATTGAGCTTTAATTAGCCCCATATCAGCAACATCTATTGCTTTTGTTTTAATGCCACTTTCATTAATATGCTCAATCCATTTTTTACAGCACCCACAGTTTTTACTTTTATAAACTGTCAACTCAATCTCTGTTTTATCTTTTTCTATGGCCTCTTGGACTGGCAATACACTGTGTGGGTTTTCCATACTTTTTACTGATATAGACACCGCCAACATCACTGAAAGTGCAGTTGTTATGTACGTTAATCGCATGTTACTTCCTTAATTTGACCAATGAATATGTGTGATTTTCCAGCCATTGCGGGTCTTTTTTAGAGTCATTGACTCCATACCCGTTGTGTTAATGGCTTTACCTTTGTAGCTGCCCATCGTTTCACTTCGCGAAATGGAGTAAGCGATATCACCACTTATATAAACCTGATGTTCTAATAGTTTGCTATTAACCGAACTGAGGTATTTCATATCCGCTAGCATGTGGTGATTTGCATATTCATCGGCAGAACGCTCAACGCCTCCGCCTTCAAAAATAATGACGTTATCAGCTAATAATGAGCGAGCTTTTTTTTGATCACTTTGATTTAATGCTTGGTGAAAGGCGCTTACTGCTTGCGCAGCTGGGGTATCGGTACCAACAAATAACACACGCTCATTTGCATGTTCCTCATTCTTGTGTGCGCTTACAGCTAGTGAGTTCAATGCGCCAAAAAGTAATAGCGATGTTATGATTATTTTTGCAGAGTTATTAAACATGTTGCTCTCTTTTTATTAAATTAATTTGGGGGACCAACAAGTGTGGTGAACACGCTTGTTGTAATAAGTACAAAAGCAGCTATCAGCATTTCTACACTGATGGAACGTTTTAGTGTACCTACATGCTGTTTTTGGGTGATTCTCGGAACTAAAATTAGTTTGTGCCAAGCCCCCATCATAAGCATCGCGCTCACTAGTAGCAGTTTTAGCAAAATTAATTGCCCATAACTTGACGTGAACAGCGCTGATAACGAATGCAGGTAATTAAGCAAAAGCGCTAAACCTGAAATAAGCAGCACAAATACAACGATGATGGCTAAGTGCCCAAACAGGTGCATTACCTTCTTAACTTCATGAACAGATAATATGGTACAGCTTTTATATAGTGGCCACAGTGACCCCACCCAACTTGCTATTGCAAGAAGGTGAAAAGTTAACATGCTTTTTACTAACCCATTTTCATTTGCACTGTGACCTGTGAAAGTGAAGCTATATGCAATAGATATAAGCAAAACCAACATAACTGTATTATTTATAACCACTGCAAAACGGTGCTTTATGTTAATGCGCCAATTAAGTGCAACAATCATAGCCACAAAAAGCGCTGCGCCTCTGAAAAGAGCTTGTTCTCCTATAACTGATTGCCAAACAATCTCTTGCATAAAAGGGTCTAGCATTCCCGCTACACCAGATTCTGCAATTGCACCAGCTTCAATTGGTACTTGTAAAATGACAGCAATAAAACCCAATGCCACACATTGAATTTGCCAGCGCTTTAAATACTGAGAGAAACTTATAAAGTGATGACCAGATAAATTACTGGCGATAATAAAACGAATTAAAAAAGTACCAGCAAGTGCGGCCAAAGCACTATAGCTTGCTAGCTTTAATAATAGTAAAAGTACTGACCATTCACTTACTTGTATCATGCTGCTACTTAATGATTGTGTTTGCTGTGGGCATTAGATTGTTCTTGCATCATATTACTTGACTCACTTTGATGTACCATAAAAGAAAACGAATCTGACATTTTATGTCCATCCCCCCCAAGTACTGTCCATTTAACCGTGTAGGTACCATGTGCTAAACTCGGCAGCGACCAATTAAAGTCTGTGCTTGGGGTGGAACTAGGTTTGAAATCAAAGTTTATTGATTTATTTTTTTCATCTTTGATGATGACTTTTGCTAGCCTTACTTCACCACCAAAAGTTAACGAAAGTTGCTCTGGGCTTTGCATTAACATGGCTTCTTGCGTAGGTGTTGATTGCTTGAGTGATATATGCGCTGATGCGGAAAATGTAAGCACTAAACCTAAAATAACTACTGCAGAATTAAATAACTTCATAATTACCTCTTATTTAAAATGATTAAAACCAAAATTTAATACCCGCAACAAATGCGGTGTTATTGCTACTTTGTCCACTTGATGTGGCATAGTCGGCGGTACTGCCAAATTTATTGCTCCATTCAACGCCAATATAGGGCGCAAACTGGCGTGTAAACTCATAACGAACCCTAAAGCCAATCGCGCTGCTTGATAGGCCACTTCCAAGTTCGTTTTGTTTATCGTTTTTGCCATAAAGTGTAATTTCGGCTCGCGGTTGTATAATTAACTTTTGCGTGAGTAGTAGTTCGTACTCTGCCTCTAACGTAAATGCGGTACTGCCTCGCTCACCTACGTACGCTGTCATATCAAGTTCAAACCAGTAAGGGGCTAAACCTTGTAAGCCAAAAGCCAACCATTGCCGATTTTCACCTTCTTTATTGTAATCAAGACGAACACCTGCTTGAGTATCCCAATATGCTGATACGGCGTGACCCCATAAAATATCGGTTTGGTTTTCCTCAAGGCTTCCTTCGCTGAAATCCCCCTCAGTTTTAACTACCAATCGATCAAAGGTAGTGCCGTACCATGCTTGTAAGTCAAATACACCTGCATTTGCTTGCTCGTTATATTCAAGACGATCGCCTAGTAATGCGTAAAATGGATGCTCATCAGCGAGTGTTAATCGCTCATTGCCCTCAAGCACATATGGGCCTTCTGTTAAAGTTGTTCCCGCAGAGTAAGCATGAGGGTCTCTTGCATCTTTAGGTGCATCTCCCCCTTGTGGTTGCATCTTAGCGCTACTCTTTTGTGCCATTTCACTTTGCGCTAATAAAGGGAAGCTAATTAATGAAGCCCCAGTTAACATTAATAAACCTAATGATTTAGATAGTTTTAATTGTTTCATGATACGACTACCTCTCTAAACATGCCGGCATCCATATGGAATAATAAATGACAATGCCAAGCCCAGCGCCCTACATCGTGAGGGGTGGTTAAGAAGCTGATTCTTTGTGCGGGTTGAACAGGTATCGTATGACGTCGCACTTGCACATCACCTTGCTCGTTTTCTAAATCACTCCACATACCATGCAAATGCATAGGGTGTGTCATCATGGTATCGTTTTGTAAAATAACTCTTAAACGTTGGTTATGCTTCATATGCACTGGCGTGCTTTTACCAAATTCTAAGCCATCAAATGACCAGCTATAACGCTCCATGTTGCCGGTTAAATGCAGCTCAATTTCAGCTTCTGGCTCTTGCTGGTTAGTGATCCCTTCAAGTGAGTGTAAATCTGCAAGTGTTAAAACACGGCGACCATTTTTACGTAAACCAATACCGGGATCATCAAGATTTGTTCTAGGCATATCAACGCGCATATCAACTGAGGCTCCATACTCCGTTTTTGCATGACGCACTTTAGAGCTGGCAACCGCCAATGGGTTTTCAGACATACCATGTTTGCTATGATCCATCGCCATTGCACCGTGGCCCATTGCGCTATGATCCATTTTTTTAGAGTTCATGCCTGACATCCCAGCCATTGCAGCATGCTCACCGCCGTGGGTCATATTGCCCATCATATCGGTCATCGTTAACCACTCAACAGGATCCAGAGCAGGTATTGGCGCATCAATATTAGGTGCCGTTGATAAAGTTCCTTTTGCGTAACCTGAGCGGTCCATGCTTTGAGCAAAAATCGTATACGCATCATTTTTTGGCTCAACAATCACGTCATAGGTTTCACCAGGGCCGAATCTAAATTCATCAACTGTCACTGGTTCAACGTTTTGCCCATCTGCTTGTACAACCGTCAGTTTTAGCTCGGGGATACGCACGTCAAAAAAGCTATTACTAGAGCCATTAATAAACCTTAACCTAAGCTTTTCACCGACTTTAAATAATCCACGCCAGTTTGCCATTGGAGTACTACCGTTCATTAAAAAAGTCATTGCTGATGCAGATAAATCAGCTAAGTCTGTAGGGTTCATTCGCATCTGATTCCACATTTTTCGGCGCTGTAGAGCATTTGAAATACTGCTGCTTGAAACGTCATCGAAAAACTCTGGAACAGTAGGTTGATTGAAGTTAAATACATCACTCTGTACTTTTAATTTACGGAACAGCGCCATAGGGTCATCATCAGTCCAATCAGATAATTGAATAACATGTTCGTTATCTGCACTAATAATATCGTTTTCTCGCGGTTCAATAATTAATGCACCGTACATGCCTGTCATTTCTTGAAAACCACTGTGGGAGTGATACCAATATGTACCGCTTTGCTGTAGCTTAAATTTATAAATAAAGGTTTCGCCCGGCATAATGCCTTTAAAACTGATACCTGGCACGCCATCCATCTGATAAGGTAGAATGATGCCATGCCAATGGATAGAGCTCGGTACTGATAAGTTATTTGTTACTCTTATAGTAACATCATCACCTTCTTTTAAGCGCAAGGTTGGAGCGGGTATAGAACCATTAATTGTTGTCGCCATACGTACTACGCCGGTAAAGTTAACCGGCGATTCATCTATGACCAGATCTATGACTTCGCCGCTTAATTCGGGCACAGTGCCTGTTAGTGTTCCTGCTACTAAAGATGATGCAGCATGTAACACGCTCGGAAAAGCAGCAAGTACACCACCTGCAATTATGCCTTGAACAAATCGTCTTCGTGGTGTGCTAACCTGTTGTGATGACTTTTTAAATCCCATTTCCTTACTCCTTCATAGCAGAATAGTTATTAAGTATAGAAAATAGACCTGTCTTTAACATGACGCGAACATTACAAAGTTGTAATCTTGATGTCATGTTGCTGTTACGGTGAATACGGCATAATCTTATAACAGACAATAATTATAACTTTAATAAAGGTTTTGCATGCGCTTACTAGTTGTTGAAGATGAAGTGAAAACAGGTGATTACTTAAAGCAAGGTCTGAGTGAAGCTGGTTTTCAAGTTTCATTAGCACGTAATGGGCTCGATGGGCATCATTTAGCAATGACTGAGTTATTTGATGTCATAATTTTGGATGTAATGTTGCCAGATGTATCTGGTTGGCGAATTTTACAATCTATTCGTGAAGTGAATAAAGACGTTCCTGTTCTTTTTCTATCGGCTCGTGACAGTGTCGATGACAGAGTAAAAGGGCTTGAATTAGGCGCTGATGACTACTTAATAAAGCCCTTTGCATTCTCTGAAGTGTTAGCAAGGGTACGCACGCTTCTTCGTCGCGGAAACGCGCATAAAACCGAAGACATCTTACAAGCCTATGATTTAAAAGTTAATATTCAAAAGCGGAATGTATTTCGTGCCGAACAACGTATACTCCTAAGCAATAAAGAATTTAGTTTACTTGAACTATTACTGCGCCGTGAGGGTGAAGTACTTCCTCGTTCACTAATCGCTTCTCAAGTTTGGGATATGAACTTTGATAGCGATACAAATGTCATTGATGTAGCCATTCGCAGACTCAGAAGTAAAGTTGATGATGGTTTTCCAGTAAAGCTAATACACACTGTGCGTGGCATGGGTTACAAGCTTGAGGTAATAGCTGATGAGCCTTAATGAAAAACCATTATCTTTAACAATGCGAGTGGTATTGTTTGTTGCTTTGACAGTGATAGGCTGCTTAACCCTCGTCGCTTCGCTTATAAGTAGCTCAATAAATCATCATTTTTTACAACAAGATAGTGGTGAATTAAAAGTTATCACACAGTCTGTCAAATCCGTTTTATCTAAGCCATACGCGTCGGAAAAAAACCTTAGAAATGCGTTATCTCAAGCCGTGGCGGGTCATCATGGGGTTTATTATCAAGTTAATACAGCTCAAGGAAGGCTTATATATAAAAGTACGGCAACAGACTTTAGCGAATTTGTTTTAAAAGTAACCACCTCAAACAGTTTTAACCAAAACAACATAGTTGAATGGCAAAAAAACACACATACTTATCGCGCTTTAGTGAGTGACTTTAGTACTGAGCAGCAACTTTATAAGATCACAGCTGCTATTGATATGAGCTTTCATTTACACTTTCTCAATCAATTTCAGCAAAGCCTTTGGGCTATTATGTTTGGTTCAGCGGTACTCATTTTATTGGTGGCTTGGTTTGCTATACATCAAGGACTCAACCCAATACGTGGTTTAAGCCAGAAAATGCATGATATCCAAACTAATAAAATGGATGTAAGGCTTGATGAAGGCCAAGTACCGATTGAGCTTGTTAATATGGTGCAATCTTTCAATGCAATGCTAGACAGGTTACAAGGTGAGTTTATCCGCCTATCAAATTTTTCCAGTGATATTGCTCATGAGCTACGTACACCGCTTACCAATATAATAACTCAAACACAGGTTGGTCTATCTAAAAAAAGACAATCCGAAGAGTACCAAGAGTTATTATTTTCTAACCTCGAAGAGCTTGAGCGGCTAACTAAGATGGTTAACGACATGCTTTGGCTGGCAAAATCTCAAAACGGCCTAATTAAACCAGCCCAAGATATTTTATCCAGCCATGAAGAAATTGAGGTGCTGTTTGAGTATTTTGATGCATTAGCTGAAGAGTCATCGCTGATACTTCATAAAGCAGGTGAAAACATCAGCTTTTATTGTGACAAGCTACATTTTCGTCAATTGTTATCAAACCTGTTATCGAATGCTATAAGATATGCACCGAAGGGGTCATCAATTACGGTATGTAGTGAAATAACATCTGCTGAAAAAGTATGTATCTGTGTGAGTAATACCGGTGAGAAAATACCTTCTGCACATTTACCTTATTTATTTGATCGCTTTTATCGATCAGATAAGTCTCGTCAACGCCATAGTGATGGCGCTGGTTTAGGGCTCGCTATAGTTAAAGCCTTAGCTGAAGCTAATGGCGGGAATGTAAAGGTTTGTTCAAACGATCAGAATACCTGCTTTAATGTTTATTTAAATTTATTTAAATAGTATTCATTTAATGTCAGCTATACTAATAATCGGCTCATGTGTTGAAACTTGCCTTTGACAATTGTACTTATTCAGTTAAATAATTATTTTACCTTTTCCACATTGTTAGTTCAGCCGCTTTATATTGATATTGTAGTATCGTAAGTGCTAACCCATTATGTTGAGCTGCAATATTTGTTATATGGCTTTTTAATTGTTGAACTTCATCAGGGTACATCTCATTTAACCTTGTTTCATTTTTTAGGCGATGCTTTAAGCAATTGAAGATATATTAATTTTTCTTCAGTAAAAATAACTCTGACTCAAGATCATTTATCTTTTTTAAGTGCTGGTGATTTGAAAGCGCTAGGGCATTGTGGGTAGAAGCCATTTGTGCCATTTGCTCTTTTAAGCTGGCTATTTCCGCTCGATATTTTTCTTTTAACCGTTTCTCGTTGGCAAGCTTTTCACGTAACTTAGTAACATCTGAGTTTTGCTGTGCTTGCTTTTTTGTTATAGCTTTTGATTTTAGTAGTTTAATTTTTTCAATGACGTCTGAGTAATAGTAAGCTGAGCCATTACCAAGGTTAGCTTCTTCCTCAACTGCAATGGCACTTAAACCTCGTTTGGCATCAATACGTACTGTATCGCCAGAAAGTATCCTGTCAATTGCGCTTAGAAGCTCTAACCTTGTATTCTCTGACTTACTCAAAGCTGTCTGATCTCAATTTCGGGTTTGTATGGAGTGTAGCTTATCTCAAAGTAGTCCATAACCTTTTCAGCTGCACGTAATTGCGTAATAAAATGGCTTAGCTGCGATTGAGATAGTTTAGTATGCTGCTCCATTTCAGTTATAGTCTCAACAATCCACTGATGTCGTTTTTGCCAAGCTTGTGCTTTAGTTTCGTCTATGACAACGTTCTCGCAGTTAAAACAGTTGGTTGGTGATACGACCTTTTCCATTCTGCATTCATAACCAGCCATGCAGTATGAGTGAAGTGTACCAGCAATAGATATTCTACCAGCAGATACTTGAGCATAAAGAGCATCCCAGGATGAGTATTTAACAGCGGTATCTTCTCTATCTTTAACAACATCTATACCTTTCTTACCATATAGCTTGTCATCTGAGTTATACCACTGATGCAATAGTTGTGTAGTGACTTCTCTATCTACTTCTTGAAGTAAATTATTGAGTTCTGAATCCACTTTTACATGTTTTATTTTGGCTGCTACGCCGCCTTCTGAGTACCACTGTGCCATTGGTAAATACAGGTGCTTGTATTGCTGCTTAATAGCGACGTCAGATAGTAAGTTGTAACGTTTGCCAAACACCGCAAAAGTTCGTCTGAGTTGATGGGTTGTAAAAGCCCAAGGCTTACCTATAACTATCTTTTGCTTGTAAGCGTGTGTGTTTAGGTTTGGATTTAGAAGTTTAAACTCTTCATAATCTTGCTCATTTACGATGGCGCCAGCCTCTTCTACTAACTGCTTATGATGAAGGGCAAAAGGTGGACCTGTCAGCATGTTTGGCTTTCTGCATTTCATTTGTTGAACTAACCAGATGCTTGAGGCTCTAGCATTTTCAACTCGGTCATCTGAGAGCATGAGCTGGGTTCTCATATTTTGTGTCAGTAAAGATGCTAGTTCTATTGCTTTTCCAGTTATTGGAGATGTCAACCATTCTGCTTTTTCCGGCACTGCGGGGGTCATTTTACTATGATAGGACTGAAGTGAATAAAACACTTGGTCTTTTAGTTTTAACTTTTTGAAACTATCAGGATGTAAGCTATAAATCTCGCTTCTTCTCATGCCTGAAAAGGCACCACAGATTATAAAGCAGCAAGTAAGAATATGGGAGTATAACCAATTGAATCTTCGTATATCACTAGGAATTAACTTTTCTGTATCGGCGTTGGAAATATAGCTTTTAAGTATATTGGTAGAAGTTTGGGGTTTAGCTTTAGTTATCTCAGCTTTGTAGTGAGGGGAATCAGATGTTAACCAATTCCATTGTCCTGATTTTATTTTGTTATCTACGGCCGCTTTACCAATTTCATAGTTTTCTTGCTGCTCGGTATGGATAGCTAATAATGTATCTCGAATAGGATAGTAAGTATCTATATACTCGATAGCCTTTGTGTATATGAGTTGCATCAAGCGTGATGGAATGGCATAAAATTGCTCGCTTTCTAACTTTGTAGGACATCCTAGCTGACGGCCTAATTCTGTAATTGATGTTGTTAAAGGTAATGATAGTTTTATGGGGATTTGGTTTCTTATAGCCTGAATCCAATTTAATGCAACAATGAGTTTGGAAATATATCTTCCACACATTTTAAGTGACTTTAAATATTCGCAAAACCTAGAAAACTGTATGGGATGGTTAAGGACACAAA
Source organism: Pseudoalteromonas sp. AOP7-A1-14 (assembly GCF_052376275.1). Classification (NCBI taxonomy): domain Bacteria; kingdom Pseudomonadati; phylum Pseudomonadota; class Gammaproteobacteria; order Alteromonadales; family Pseudoalteromonadaceae; genus Pseudoalteromonas; species Pseudoalteromonas sp. AOP7-A1-14. The sequence continues at coordinate 28,600 of NZ_JBQSVO010000019.1, forward strand.
TCGAATCTGCTTTGATGGATTCTATGTATTTATATACTTGGGTTAAATTGATATTTCTCTCTAAAAATGTTGTGGTTTTTATCATTGCCCCTTGCCTTAAGGTGCCTACAGCAAATAAACCAAGGAATGCGAGTAACTTTTGTTCTTGTAATAGCGAAGTGGTTGTTAAATGTGTAAATGAAGCGCGTTTTTTAGAAACAATTTTTGCATCTACATAGTGTGTTAAATCCCATGTGTTATCGCCAAAGTAACTTATGGTTTTACCATTTTGGTCAATCATTACTGGGATTTTGTTTAAATTGTCCCAATCCTTATTTTCAAAATACTGTATTGCCTGTTCAACAAAAACAGTATTCTCTTTTATAATTTGTTCTGGTGCAGCAAGTAACGGTTTCATAGCATCTCCTTATAAAACCAAATTAAGCGTATCGGGCCAAAAAGGGTGACGGCCAATGGTATGTAGCTTCCGCTCAGCTTGCCTACGCACTTTTAAGTCGATACTAAAAAGCACTTGCTTTATTTTTCTTAGTACTCGATCAAAATTGTTTTTAAAGTGTGACATGTTGAGGTGATCTTCTTTGGCATCCTCTAACGCTTCATAAAAACTCAATAAACACCAAATATCATCAACTTCTTCAACCAGCACTTGATTTGGGCAGGAAAAGCAATTCAATAAGTCTGCACAAGCAAGGTGACTCATATCTACGCTATCGATAGAGGCCTTACGACGAAAACGATCACCAAGGTTGTCAAAAGGGTCTTTACATCCTGTACCTAAGGGCGTTTTTTGACCATTTCCAGATTTAGCATAACGGTTTACGAATTCATCATAGGGTAGTATTTCTAGATTCATTTGCTCAAGAGTTTGTTCTCGTGCTCTACTAATATCACCACATTTAATTGCATTTTCTAAGGTGTTAGCTGTGGCTTGAAGTTGGGCGTTATTTTCTGACTCGTTACCTCTGCTATAGTGCTTTCGAACTACATCAGGTGTATTATTGAGCAACATGGATGTTTCGAGTGAGTTTCCTGTGAGCGCTAAGTAATTAGATGCACCTGTAGCTCTAAAGCGTTTAGCTTCAGGCCTAAGTTGTTGACCATTGTCATCAGTCAAATCGAATATATTAATTAGCCAATTCATATTGGAACGAATATGCGTTGGGCACAAGGGCTTATTTATCCCGTTAAGACATTGATGAAGTAGTCTATTGGCATCTGGAAACAAAACGTGTGTAAGGGTGATCAGGTCATTAATAAAGTTTAGCGCATGCTTTGGAATGTCTGTGCTATGGTTATCGCCGAGCTCGATGGTAACAAATTTATTAGCTCTCTTCTTTAACGCTGTTTGCACAAACCATTTACCTTGCTGTCCCTTCTTTTGTGAAGCTTTGGGAATATCCATATCTCTTATCGTACTAGCGTTTGCCCATGTGTAATAGGCAAGTAAGAAATATGCAGCACAGTAACACTTGGTAATAGCACCACTTACAGGCACTTCGATTTTATTAAAAGAAAAGCTCGCGTATTGGTCGCTTCTCCTTGCTTGAATGTATTCTTTAGGTGAGGTTTGAATTTGCTTGGAAAGCTGAAAATATAGTTCTTTTAGTATTTTAATTAACTTTTTCAATTCAGATTCTGAGTATGCTTGAGTTGGATTTATTTGGCTGCGAAATAGTTTGAATTTAGAAAACCACTCATCAACAGGGTGATCTAGCATCTTCATTATTGTTCTTATACTACTTAACTCACCTTTTGCTGTGTTTGAACTTTTGCTGCCAATTCTAACGCTGTGAACTAGAGCTGTTTCAAATGCATTGATACCCTCTTTTGAATCTGGATTTACGGGAATACTGTCACAAATATTCACATACCGTGTAAATGTTCTAAAAAGGGTATTCATTGTTGTGTCAGTATACTCTGTATTAGTTTTGAATGCTTGATACCACTTAATAACTTGGTTATCTCGGCTAAGTAAAGTACCCCGGCGCATTTCAAAAAGTTTAGGCACTCCTTTGTATTTAAATCTTTGAAAGTCAGGGTATACAAATTGATCACCATAAATATTTAATTTAAGTTTAAGGTCGATATTTAAATTTGATTTGTTAATCACGAGAGATCCTCATGCTCATTGATAACTGACTCCATAACTTGATCTAAAAAGCAAACTGCACGTATCGATGCCTTGCTTCGGTTTATAAAGTTCAGGTATCGCCAAGTTGTTTTCTCATCTTTATGTCCCATCCACCCCATGATTAATGACATAGCATCGAATGGTGACAAGCCAACTTTTTCGTCTAAAAGGGACGCAAGGCGAAATGTACCGTAAGTTGCACGTAAATCATGAGTTCTATGCTGAAAGTGGGTATTTAGCTCATTGCGTATGTAATTACGAGTTAAACTAAAGTGACGCTGTATTGCATTGGTAGTATATGGTTTACCTCGATTGGTGATGAGTAATTCAGCAATAGGCTCATCGGCTTTTGCTTCTCTTTTTAGGCGACGTTCACTAATCAAGTAGCGATACATCCTGTTCATTAATAGTGTTGGAATTTCAATGGTTCTGACTGAGCCAAATTTAGTGAGTACACCGTTATGAGGTCCTATGCTAACTTGAATATGATATTTATTCGGGTCACATCTTTTCACTAGTTTAGCAGGGAAGGTACAGGCTTCTTCTATACGAAGGCCGCACATGAGTTGTAATAGTTGATGTATTTGGAACTCAATTGACTGTTCTTTGAGTGCTCGCGAATATAATTTTACTTCATCTTCTGTAAGAGGATTCAAGCTTTGTTCTGGTGTTCGCTTTGGCACTCGGATCCTCAAGTCTGAACTTCTAACAACATAATTACGATTGATATGCGCAAGCATCCCAGTCGTTTTGATGCTAACAAACTCTACTTCAAATGGTTTATTTTCCTTAGAGAAGTTAATTAACCTCTCGTAATATGCCCACTCGTAGAATTTAATTATATGGTTCATATATACAGCTGCTGTTGAACTATTAAGCTCACCGGCTTTCACTGAGGCCAAAAGATCTTGGTTTCGGAAAATATATGTGGGCTTATTTGATTTGATAGTTGGAAAGTCTTTCCAAGAGAGTTCATGGCTTTTTAAAAAGCGCCAATATCGACTTATGGCACGAACGTTTGAATTAATGTTTTTCGCGCGCTTAACGTTAACGAGGTGATTCATCCAAAGGTTTATTGGCATGACGTATTCACCATCTTCATAAAAGGTAGGAAAGCCTTTTAGCTGAATGCTTGATTTTGTTTTGCAAAAAGGAGTTTGGATCTCAGTTTTAAAATCATCTGATTGAACTATTGTGAGCATAAAAAGCTGACCAATAATTGTACGTTAATTGGTCAGCTTAGTTCGTTTTCCAGAGTTAGCAAATGTAAAGTTTCACTTTTCCAGAGAAAAATTTACATAGTAACAAATTCTTCTGCGCCTGTTGGGTGCAAGGCAACAGTTGAGTCAAAATCAGCTTTAGTCGCGCCCATTCTCATGGCAACAGCAAAACCCTGAATCATTTCATCAACAGTAAAACCAAGGCCGTGTAAGCCCACCACTTTTTCCTCATCACCTGTACACACGAGCATCATGTTACATGCTTGGCGATGCTGTGTAACGGCAGTGTACATAGCTGCAAAGCTTGATTTATACACCTTGACGTTCTCTTTACCGTACTGCGAAATTGCTTCTTGTTCGGTTAAGCCAATTGTACCAATAGGCGGGTGACTAAATACCACGGTAGGCACCAGGTTATAATCCATTTTTAAATTATCAGGTAAGTCTTTATTAAATAAGCGCTCTGATAAAGTACGACCCGCTTTAATCGCAACTGGGGTTAGCTCAATACCGTCTTCGATAATATCACCCACTGCATAAACGTTTTTAGCCGTGGTGTTTTGATATTCATCAACTTTGACATAACCTGCCTCGTTAACTTCAACGCCTGCTGCAGCAAGATTAATTTTATCAGTGGTTGGTGTGCGGCCAATTGCCCAAATAACTTGGTCAACGTTTTGGCTATAACCGTTTTCAAAGTGAATGGTTAAACTGCCATCACTTTCTTTAATTACTTCTTTAGGTGAGCACTCGGTATGCAGAGTTGGGCCTTCTTTAGCCATTATATCGACAAGGGAGTCGATAATGTATGGGTCAAAAGTACGCAGAGGTTTATTTTTTCGAACAAATAAATGTGTTTCTGTGCCAAGGCTATGTAGTACACCGGCAATCTCAACCGCAATATAACCTGCGCCAACAACTGCAACCCGCTTCGGTTGCTCTTTTAACTCAAAGAAACCATTTGAATCAATACCGTGCTCTGCACCTGGTAAGTTTGGAATAGTCGGGCGACCACCTACAGCGACTAAAATATGATCGGCGGTGTATTGTTCGCCGTCAACTTCGACTGTTTTGCTGTCAATAAACTTTGCAAAGCCTTTAATAACCGTCACGCCATTTTTAGCAAGGCCATTGTCATAGCCTTTATGAATACGGCTGATATACGCTTCACGACTTTCGACAAGTTTGCCCCAATTAAAGTCTTTAACCTCAACGTTAAAACCGTAATCAGGAGCGTAAAGATTAATTGCTTCAGCTACTTGGGCGCCATGCCACATAACTTTTTTTGGTACGCAACCAACATTAACGCAGGTGCCGCCCATATGCTTTGCTTCAATAAGTGCAACGTTAGCGCCACGCATTGCAGCACGATTAGCTGAACCTATACCGCCACTACCACCGCCAATTGCAATATAATCAAAATGCTGAGCCATTTTCTGTCCTTAAGTTTATTTAAAGGTATTTTCTTGATAATAACATAAGCAAGACCGCTGAGAAGCCCCTTGTATTTCATCAATTCGCCCCAACTTTAAAATCATATTCGCATAAATTTGAGAGCAATAATGACCGACTCAGTAAATAACCCATTAATTGGTTTAGAAGGCTTGCCGCCGTTTTCAAAAATAAAGCCTGAGCATGTAGTACCAGCGTTAAAAGCGGGCATTGCTGATTGCCGTACAAAAATTGACGAAGTACTTGCTAAGCAATCTTACACTTGGCAAGACCTTGTGTTACCACTTGAAGAAGTTGACGATAAATTATCGCGATTATTTTCACCGGTTTCACACATGAACTCAGTGGTAAATAGCGACGAGCTACGTGAAGCCTATGAGCAGTGCTTACCGCTTATCTCTGAATACTCAACATTTGTTGGTCAGCACCAAGGTTTATACGACGCTTACAATACACTTTATAAAAGTGATGAATTTAAAACGTTAACCACCGTACAACAAAAAAGCATTACTAATGCGCTGCGCGACTTTGAATTATCGGGTATTGCCCTAGAGCCTACGCAGCAAAAGCGTTATGGTGAGATAAGCGCTCGTTTATCTGAGCTTGCTTCAAAATTTGGTAATAACGTAATGGATGCCACGCTTGCTTGGCACAAGCATATTACCGATGAAAGTGAATTGGCAGGCTTACCTGAATCAGCTAAAGCACTAGCTGCTGATACAGCTAAAAGTAAAGAGTTAGATGGCTTTGTATTTACTTTAGATTTTCCGTCTTACCTACCGATAATGATGTATGCCGATAATCGCGAACTACGCGAGCAAACCTACACAGCATTTTTTACGCGCGCTTCTGATAAAGGCCCTAACGCCGGTGAGTTTGATAACTCAGAGATTATGAGCGAAGAGCTAGCGCTGCGTCATGAAATTGCCGAGTTACTCGGTTTTTCAAGCTATGCAGAAAAGTCGTTAGCGACAAAAATGGCTGAATCACCTCAGCAAGTATTCTCATTTTTAGAAGATTTAGCCGCTAAATCTAAGCCACAGGCTGAGCAAGAGTTGGCCGAACTTCAAGCTTATGCTAAAGATAAGCACAACATGGATGAACTTGCTGCGTGGGATTATGCTTATTATGGCGAAAAACTTAAGCAAGAAAAGTATGCTATTTCAGACGAAGTGCTACGCCCTTATTTCCCCGCAGATAAAGTACTAAGCGGTTTATTTGAAACGGTTAGCCGCTTATTTGGTATCAACGTAAAAGAGCAAAGCAATATTGATACTTATCATAAGGACGTGCGCTTTTTTGAAATTTACGATAATAACAACACCTTACGTGGTCGCTTTTATTTAGACTTATATGCTCGCGATCATAAACGTGGTGGAGCTTGGATGGATGATTGCATGGGCCGTAAAGTGCGTGCCAGCGGTGAGTTACAAACGCCGGTTGCTTACCTTGTTTGTAACTTTAATAAAGCCGTGGGCGATAAACCAGCACTGTTTACACATAACGAAGTAACGACGTTATTCCATGAGTTTGGCCATGGTATTCATCACATGCTTACCCAAGTAGATGCAGCGCCTGTTGCCGGTATTAATGGTGTTGCGTGGGATGCAGTAGAGCTACCAAGTCAGTTTTTAGAAAACTGGTGTTATGAAGAAGAGGCGTTGAGCTTTATTTCTGGGCACTTTGAAACGGGTGAACCATTACCGAAGGAATTACTTGATAAGTTATTGGCGGCTAAAAATTATAACTCAGGCATGCAAATGCTGCGTCAGCTTGAGTTTTCACTGTTTGATTTTAAAATTCATAGCGAATATAAAAAAGATGAAGCATGCCAAATTCAAGCGACATTAGATGCGGTACGCACTAAAACATCGGTTGTTAAAACACCTGACTTTAACCGCTTTCAGCATGGTTTTAGCCATATTTTTGCCGGTGGATATAGCGCTGGTTATTATTCGTATAAATGGGCTGAAGTGCTTTCGGCAGATGCGTTCTCTAAGTTTGAAGAAGAGGGTATTTTCAATCCAGAAACAGGCAAAGCTTTTATGCAACACATTTTAGAAAAAGGTGGCAGCGAAGAGCCCATGGAACTGTTTAAAAACTTCCGAGGTCGTGAACCGAAAGTGGATGCCTTACTAAAACACAGCGGTATTGCCGCGTAATTAAAGTTAATGATTACATTAAAAGCGCCAAATTGGCGCTTTTTTATTTGATTGGTGAAACTAGCAAATTTGAATAGGCTAAAATTAGTAATAAAAAGTTAAAGATACAGCAACGACTAATCGTTGCCGTTTATGTATACCGTTTTGGTTTTCACCTAGAGGCCAACTTTCTGTTATACAAATCAGAGCCCACTAATTTTTGGCAATTTAGTAGGTAAGTGTGAAACAGCTAACTAGAACACACCTACGATATTACTTTGCAAACCGGCATTGAGTTATTTTAGTGTCATCGTGATCTTGATATACTCGATGAGTGTTTATCGTCGGAGTTTATTTTGGTTATTCATAGTCCTTTTAAAGAAATACGTCCTTATCTTAACGAAATAGAAAAACGTTTTGGGCTTGAACAGTGGGCGGAAAAAACATCTGGCTTTTCACTTCATTATGACGACCTAGGCTTAAGTTTACGCAAAAGCGACGAGCCAAAGTTGGGCGCTATTACCGTTGATTTTGTAACCGGGGCTGCTGCTCACAGGCGTAAGTTTGGTGGTGGTAAAGGGCAATCGATAGCTAAAGCTGTAGGTTTAAATAAAGGCGCAACGCCGGTAGTACTTGATGCCACAGCTGGGCTGGGTAGGGATGGTTTTGTACTTGCATCGTTAGGCTGTAAAGTGATTCTGCATGAGCGCCACCCAGTCGTTGCTGCGTTACTTTACGATGGTTTACAGCGTGCTTATAGCGACGCTGAAATTGGCTCTTGGATGAAAGAATCTATGAGCCTAGTATTTGGTTCAAGCCATACCTTACTTGCCCAGTGCGAAAGTATGCCTGAGGTAGTTTACCTAGACCCGATGTTCCCTCATCGCGAAAAATCGGCACTGGTTAAAAAAGAAATGCGTGTGTTTCAAGACTTGGTGGGTGGTGACAGTGATGCCGATGATTTACTGGCCTTTGCATATCCTCTTGCTAGTAAGCGCGTAGTCGTAAAGCGTCCTGATTATGCACCATTTTTAAATGAGCAAGCCCCCAGCATGCAAATTAAAACCAAAAAGAACCGTTTTGATGTGTATGTTAAAGCGGCGATGGTCTAAAAATAACTTTTTAGTCGTGTCTTGAATTAGCTTAAAGTGTCGCTGAAACCATAGTTTGACATAATACAACCATAGCTTGACATAATTAAACCATACTTTGACATAAAATCTCTTATGTAAATAGAGATAAAAAATTAACCTCTTTAATATCAATTGGTTATTTTTATTTTAAATCATAGTGTGACATAACTGTTTTTTATTTGTATGGTATGTGTACAATGCAAATAAAAAATAGTTATATTACTCATGTATATACGCAACTTAAGAAAGCCTTCTCCTAATAAAAATGTATTCAAATTTGCAAGCACTAAAGTCTGTAGTGTAATCATGTGTGAAAGTACATTAGAGTTTGATGCATGTTTTCATCATGAATATAACGACTTGATAGAGAGTTTTGGGAGTCAGCCTGAAGGCTTTAAATATGAGTTTATGGGTAAAAGCTTACCTTACACACCTGATGCACTGATTTCGTATACGAATAAAACCCAAAAATACCACGAATATAAACCTTATTCTAAAATTGCTTCCCCACTATTTAGAGCAAAATTTGCTGCTAGACGAGATGCATCATTAAAAATGGGAATTGACCTTGTTCTAGTAACTGATAGGCAAATTAGGGTAGATCCAATATTAAGTAACTTAAAACTATTACACCGTTATTCCGGTATTTATGGTGTTAGTGGTATTCAAAACGAGCTACTTAGTTTTATTCATAAATCTGGAGCAATCAAGCTAAATGATATAAGCTCTCAGGTCGGTTTACCAATAGGTGAAACACGATCCTTTTTATTTGGGCTCATGCATAAAGGGTTGATTGAAGCTGACCTAGGCTGTGATGATTTAACTAATAACCCAACATTATGGGTTACACCATGACAGATTTTTTCGATGAATTTGATGAATCAGTAGCGCCACTCAAACCACAAACACCTACACAATATGTTAAATTAGATGATGCTAACTTAATCAGGCGTGATCTGGATACCTTTACAGATGATTTGAAAAGCCAAGCGCTAGAAAGGTATAAGCTAATAAGCTCTATAGATAAAAAACTTTCACGTGGCTGGACCCAAAGAAATTTAGATCCTATTTTAGATGAACTTTTTAAAGGGAGTGAGGAAATTCGGCCAAATTGGCGGACTGTTGCTCGTTGGCGTAAAAAATACATCGACAGTAACGGGAATATTGCCTCTCTAGCTGATAAAAATCATAAAATGGGAAACAGAACCAAGCGTATCGAAGGGGATGATAAGTTTTTTGATAAAGCTTTAGAACGATTTTTAGATGCTAAAAGACCTACTATTGCAACAGCATACCAGTACTATAAAGACCTAATTATTATTGAAAATGAGAATATT
>NZ_JBQSVO010000020.1:0-36518 GCF_052376275.1 Pseudoalteromonas sp. AOP7-A1-14
GTTTTGTATTGTTGGTAACAAATCACTTTGTGCATTATGGCTTTGGTTGGACTGTGTCTAGCACCGTACAGGGTTATATCAATCAAATACCTTTTCTACTTCAAGTTGTTTTAATTATTTTAGTTGCTGATTTGATGCAGTACTTTGTACATCGTGCTTATCACGAAGTGCCTTTTTTATGGCGTTTTCATGGAATACATCACAGTGCAAAAGAGATGGACTGGTTAGCAGGATCTCGCCAGCATATTTTGGAAATTTTAATGACTCGCAGCTTAGTGCTTACACCCATTTTTGTATTAGGGTTTTCACAAGAAGTAATTAGTTTATATGTGGTTATTGTCGGTTTTCAGGCAGTATTTAATCACGCTAATGTACAAGTGAGGTTTGGTAGGCTTAAGTATGTGTTGGTTACGCCACAATTTCATCATTGGCATCATTCTTCAGATAAAGCCGCTATTGACCGTAATTATGCCGCGCATTTTTCATTTTTAGACTATGTGTTTGGTACCGCAGTAAAAGGTCAAAAAGAATGGCCAGAAGAGTATGGCATCTTGGGGGATTACGTGCCGAGAGGAATGTTAAAACAGCAGTTATTTCCGTTAAAAAAGCAAAAGTAATGTTGCTTAAAGTATGCATTGCAGGCTTTGAGTTCATCTTTTGCAAATCATATTTTATAATCGTGTTTTAAGTAGCTATTGACACATATAAACACGACTTACAGGTACTGTAAGTCGTCTTGTAGTTCGTTTAATGTAGGTCTTTGTGAAGCGTCCTCACTCATACATTGCTTTACAAGTGATTTAAGCTGTACTGCATCATGACTAGCTTCAGTACAAACGCTCAGTAGATCATCCATTAAACAGCCAATTGCTCTTACTTCAATACGTTGCATTTGCAGGCGTTGATAGTCAGTTAAACCTGTTAAATTAGTCGCGGCACCAAAGTCGCCAAATAGCACGTTATACTCACTATTAATCATGGTGTTGTGTGCGTATACGTCACCGTGGCTTACATTGTTAGCATGTAAATGGGCTAGGGTACTGCTCATTTGTTTTGTAATATGTTTTATTGCTGAAGTGCTAAAGTAGGTGTGCTCAGTAAACGTATCTCGGGTGCAGGTATCTAGCGATGGCGGTAAGCCAAGATTTTGGTAGTGTTTAGGTATCAGCTCCATAACTAACCCCAGTTGTATTGGCTCATCAATATAGGCGAGTACGTTTATCAAATTTTCATGAACACCTGCTTGCAGGCAACAGTTTACTTCATCAAGTGGATAGCCGTCGCTAGTAATTGCTCCTTTAAAAAGTTTTATAGCCACTTTATTTTGCTGCCACTTTGCTAAATGAATAACACCTGATGCACCTTGGCCAATTTGCTCAATAAGGGTAAATTCATCGAAACTAATCTTATCTAATGCTACGTGTTGTAAGCTTTTAGCTTTATTAAAGTTATTTCCTGCAAAGGCAAGCCAAGTAAGCTTGGGTAGCTCAAACAACCAGTCATCAATATGGTTTAAATTATTGGCTGATAAACGCACCAGCTCAAGTGCTTGGCACTTTTTCATGCTGCGCGGAAGCTCTGTTAGGTTGTTTCCTGCAAGGGCGAGTTTTCGTAGCTTAGTAAGATCGCCAAATGACTGAGGCAGTTTTTCTATTTTATTATCAGTCAAAATTAGCCACTGTGTTGAAACTGGTAAACTGTGCTCTGCAAAGTCACTAATTTGATTACCTTTAAAGGCAATCATTATTAAGGCAGGACATTTAGCTAATACAGATGGAATATGTTTAAACTGGTTAAACGATAAAAATACTCGTTTTAACTTAGTTAAACAGGCAAAATCAGCAGGTAAATCCATCAAGTTATTATTTGATAAATCGAGGACTTCTAGGGTATCAGCGAGGGTAAAAATTTCTACTGGGAATATAGTTAACTCTTCAACTAATTGTAAGCGTATAGCACCAGTCAATTTTCCACTGCGAAGCTCTTGTAGCGTATTCAAAATGTAATCCATTTATTTAGTTTAATCGTTCAAAAATAAAAAAGGCCAAACTAAGTTGGCCTTTGTTTTAATTTTATTAATTAAAGTAAAAATTAAAACCGTGCGTTATGGTAAACGTTTTGTACGTCATCACAATCTTCAAGCATGGCTAAAAATCGCTCCATCACTTCAACGGCTTCACCTTCTATTGGCGCTTCTACTTGTGGTACAAAAGCAATAAGGTCTTCGTCAAATTCACTGATGCCCATTTCTTCAAGTGCAGTACGGGTATTATTGTACTCAGTATGCGGTGCAAAAACAGTAATTTTACCTGCTTCAACTTCTACGTCAGTTACATCGACATCAGCCATCATTAGCGCTTCAAGCACTGCTTCGTCATCTTCACCGTTAAATACAAAAATAGCTAAATGATCAAATAAGTGAGAGACGGAATTTTGCGCACCAATTTTAGCATTTGCTTTGGTAAAGCAAATACGTACATCAGCAAAAGTGCGTTTGTTGTTGTCGGTTAAACAGTCCACAATGATCATACTGTTACCAGGACCGTAGCCTTCATAACGTGTTGCTGCGTAGTCTTCACCGCCGCCGCCTTTAGCTTTTTCAATTGCGCGATCAATGACGTGTGCAGGCACTTGGTCTTTTTTTGCGCGTTCAATTAAGCGGCGTAATGCTAAGTTTCCGTCAGGGTCAACACCGCCATTTTTGGCACAAATATAAATTTCTTTACCGTACTTTGAGTAAACTTTAGTTTTAGCACCCGCAGTTTTAGCCATTGAATCTTTTTTGTTTTGGTAAGCTCTTCCCATCTGCGTTTCGCCTTAAGTATGTTTAAAAAATAACTATAAAATTTGCTTGCCCGTATTCTAAAGGTAAACACCTTGTAGAGCTAGTAATGTGCTCTATTTTTACTTGTTCTTAAAAGGAATATAAGTCAGTAGAATGGATAAAAATCAGTTGAGCCCATCTACTTGCAACCCTGCGCCGCAGTTAAGTTGTTCTAGATTGGATAATTTTAATTCTGAAAGTTCAACGGAGTCTAATCTTTACTTTGCTGTAATTGCCACATACGTGCATATTCGCCCTGTTTTGTAAGCAGCGTTTGATGAGTTCCTTGTTCAACTAATTGGCCATCTTTTAGCACAATAATATTATCGGCATCGGTAATGGTCGATAATCTATGGGCAATCACTAAACTCGTATGGTTGCTGGCAACTTCGCGCATGGCACTTAAAATGGCTTGCTCTGAATGAGAGTCAAGGGCAGAGGTTGCTTCATCAAAAATTAAAATAGGGGATCTTTTTAAAATTGCGCGGGCAATGGCAATCCGTTGTTTTTCGCCGCCGGAGACTTTTAAGCCGCGTTCACCCACCAATGTTTTATCGCCTTTATCTAGATTATTAATAAAGCCAGTTAAGTGCGCCATTTTGATAGCGTTATCAATTTCTTGGTCAGTGGCAGTAGGGCGGCCATAAGCGATGTTCTCGCGTATGCTTGTATTAAACAGCACAGTGTCTTGGGGCACAATAGCAATAGCTTGTCGTAGGCTGTGTAGTGTTATATCACCTATTGCTTGGCCGTCTATGGTAATACTGCCGTTTTGTATGTCGTAAAAACGATAAAGTAAGCGCGTAAGGGTGCTTTTACCTGCACCACTTGAACCTACAATAGCGACTTTGCTATTTGGTGTAACTGAAAAGCTTAAATCATTAATAATAGTACGTGTGTTTTCATAGCTAAATTGAACCTTGTTAAAGATAATTTCACCTTTATCAAAGACCAAGTCTTTTGCATCTACCTGATCTTTAATGGTTGCTTTACGGTTTAGTAACCCGAGCATGTTTTCAAGATCGGTGAGGGCGCGGCGGATTTCACGATACACAAAACCTAAAAAGTTAAGTGGTAAAAACAGTTGAATCATATACGCGTTGATCATTACAAGTTCACCGATGGTGAGTTCTCCTGTCACTACATCAGTGGCACCGAGCCACATTAATGCGGTAATGGCTGCTGCAATGATCAATGCTTGTCCTGAATTAAGAGCTAATAACGACAAGCGGTTTTTCAGCCTTGCTTGCTCCCAGCTGGCTAAAAATATGTCATAGCTTTGCGCTTCATACTGTTCATTATTAAAATATTTAACGGTTTCATAATTAAGCAAGCTATCTATTGCGCGGCTATTACTGTTGTTGTCGGCTTGGTTTGCTTCACGAATAAAGCGATTTCGCCATTGGGTAACAATAACTGTAAAGGCAATATAAATAACGACTGCCATAAGGGTTACTAATGCAAACCAAGGCGAAAATAGTGTGGCAAATATCACTGCTACAATGACTATTTCAAGCAAAGTGGGCACAATATTAAACATTAAAAAGCGCATCAAAAAGCTTAAGCCACGAGTACCTCGTTCGATATCTCGACTAATGCCACCTGTTTGCCTATCTAAATGAAAACTCAGCTCAAGGGCGTGCAAATGTTTAAATACTTTAAGGCCAATATGGCGCATAGCGTGCTCTGTTACTCGGCCAAACAGAGCATCGCGTACTTCACCAAAAAACACGCCCGCAAAACGCAGTCCACCGTATAACAATAATAACGTCACAGGCACCAGCAGTACGGTTTGTAAATTACCATCAACGGCATCAATGATTTCTTTTAGTGCCCAAGGCATTAATAGCGTGGCGCCTTTTGCTGCAACCAGCGCTAATAAAGCCAGTAGCACGCGGCCTTTAAACGCCATTAAATACGGCCACAATGTTTTGATACTTTGATTGAGGTTCATGGCATCTTGATGTTTTATTACTTCTTGTTTACCTGCGCCGCGCATAGTTCTCTCTAAGTTTTATAGGGTATATTAAGTCTGTATTAAACCTTTTTCTGTATTGTAGAGTATATACTTTATTAGTTTACAACCAAGGCTATACTGACAAACAGCATAGTACAGTTTACGCTAAGGTAACGCTTTGGCGCGTTAAATTAAACTCAGTTTAAATAACAAAGGATGAATATGAAAACTATCGGATATGCAGCACATAAAGCGAATACACCACTAGAACCATTTCATTTTGAAAGACGCGATTTACGTAACGAAGATGTCGCAATTGAGATTTTATATTGCGGGGTTTGCCATTCAGACTTACATACTGTTAATAATGATTGGGGCGGAACGAGTTACCCAATATTACCCGGACATGAGATTGTTGGCCGCGTGACTGATATTGGCTCTAAGGTTAGTAAGTACAAAGTGGGTGATACGGTAGCGGTTGGGTGTATGGTAGATAGCTGCCAAGAATGCGATCAATGCCATAAAGGCGAAGAGCAATTCTGCCGCGAAGGCATGGTAGGTACTTATTCAGGTAAGGACCGCGTTACTGGTGAGGCAACCAAAGGCGGTTATGCCAAACACATTGTGGTGCGTGAAGAGTTTGTTTTAAATGTACCAGAGTCGTTAGATATTGCAGCGTGCGCGCCAATTTTATGCGCCGGTATAACCACTTATTCACCGCTTCGCACGTTTGGTGTAGGACCTGGCAGCCGAGTGGCTGTAATCGGCCTAGGTGGCTTAGGCCATATGGCGATTAAAATCGCAGCGGCGATGGGCGCACATGTCACCGCTATTAGTCGCAGCGATGACAAAAAACAGCAGGCATTAGACTACGGCGCACAAGGCTTTTTAGTTTCTAAAGATGAAAAAGCAATGCAAGCACACAGCAATCAGTTTGATGTGATCATTAATACTATTCCAGTTAAACACGATTTTACACCTTATCTGCCACTTTTAGATATTGACGGTACGCAAGTGCTTGTTGGGCAAGTGGGTGAAATGGCTGAGTCGAACAGCGTGCCGCTATTATTAGGACGCCGTCGTGTGGCAGGCTCTTTGATTGGTGGGATTAAACAAACGCAGGAAATTCTCGATTTTTGCGCTTTGCATAATATTCTGCCAAAAGTGGAGATGATTAAAATGGATGAAATTAATGATGCGTTCGAGCGTTTAAAAGAAGGTGACTTATCTCATCGATATGTTATTGATATGTCATCACTTGAAGTCGCGTAAAAAGTAAAAATAGCCGCTGTTAAATTTAAACTGCGGCTATTTTTTGATGCGTTTACCAAGCACCAGGCATGGCTAAATACTATGAAGTAAATAGATTAGCTTAAATTGATAGTGACCACTTCAGCCGATGCTTGTTCTGATGCTGTAGCAGGCTGTTTGGGGATGTCAGGCTTATCGAGGGCAATATCACCGCCATCGATTACATCACCAGTTTGTAAGTTAGTAAAATCAAACAGCTCATTGTCAGCTAAGTGTGATGGCACTACGTTTTGCATAGCAGTAAATATACTTTCAATGCGTCCCGGGTGCTCGGTATTCCATTTTGCGAGCATCGCTTTTGTGTGTTTACGCTGTAAGTTTTCTTGAGAACCACATAAATTACACGGAATAATTGGGTATGCTTGATGAATAGCATATTGTTCAATATCTGCTTCTTTACAATACGCAAGCGGGCGAATAACCATATGCTCGCCGTTATCGCTCATTAATTTAGCTGGCATGCTTTTCAGCTTACCGCCGTAAAACATGTTTAAAAACAAAGTTTCAATCATATCATCACGGTGATGGCCTAAAGCGATTTTAGTTGCGCGCATTTTTTTAGCGGTACGATACAAAATACCACGGCGCAAACGAGAACAAAGCGAGCAGGTTGTTTTACCTTCAGGGATGATATCGGTAACAATACTGTAAGTATCTTCTTCTACAATTTTGTATTCTATATCTTGAGTATCTAAATATTCAGGTAAAACATGCTCAGGAAATCCTGGCTGCTTTTGATCAAGGTTAACCACAAAAAGGTCGAATTTAATTGGCGCAACACGTTGTAAGTGCTTAAGCATTTCAAGTAGGGTGTAGCTGTCTTTACCACCAGAAAGGCAAACCATTATACGGTCGCCTTCTTCAATCATATTGAAGTCCATAACCGCTTGACCGGTTTGACGACGTAAGCGTTTTTGTAACTTAGTGAAGTTATGTTGAGCTTTGGCTTGTGCAGAATGCGACATTACGCCCCCTTAAAACTATACGTATTGAATACGCGTAAAAATAAGGGGCGTATTATATGCTGAAAGTTTCAATCAACAAAATTTATTTAGTCTTTTGCCAATGGACTTTTGTAGCCATCGGGCTTGAGTGCGAGTACATCGCAATCTAGGCTATCAATAACATGTTCAGCGGTGTTGCCAACAAGAGCTGCACTTAAACCTGTGCGGCCAACAGTACCAATGACCACTAATTTACTATTTAAACGTTTTGCTACATCAGGAATAACATCTTCAGGTAATCCTTCTTCAATGTAGCAGTGTTCGCGGTCAACGCTGTATTTATTGGCCATATCATGGGTTGAGTCTATATGATGATTTTTTACTGATTCGTTATAAACAGCAGGGTTAAATTCAGGAATTTCAATCGCAATATTAACCGGCGTAGCAGGGTAAGCATTAATGATATTAATTTGTGCGTTTGCCAGCTCACATAAAAATTGAGCATCTTTAATAATGCGGTGATTAAGCGCTAGGTGTTGCTCGTTTTCACTCACTGCATTTACAGCCGCTAAAATATTACCCTGTTCAGGCCATAGTTTGTCTTTAACCAGTAGTACGGGGGCTGGACATTTACGAATTAAGTGCCAATCAGTAGGAGTGAAAATCACTGATTTTAAGGTGTCGTGCTCACGAGTACCTTTTACAACTAAGTCAAAACCTTCGCTTAAAACTGTATCAATTATGGCTTCATAAGCACGATTGTGCCAAACCACATGGGTATCAATAGTGACATCTTTATAATGAGAAATAAGCTCATCAAGCCATGCTTGACGGTCTTTTACAACCGCAACGCGCATTGCTTCACGTTCATCTGATGAAAGCATGGTGGTCATTTCGTAAGAAAAGTCATAAATATTCATAAACGCGGTAATGCTTGCGCCTGATTTTTTCGCCAAGTCAATTGAGCGCGTTAAACTGTGCTGTAACTCAGCGGTTGGATCAATCACCGCAATAATACGTTTTATAGTGTCCATGTGCTGCTCCTTAATCATTCAAGCTTATTAGTTAGTATAAAATTAGTATAAGCAAATTATTTAGGATTCATACAGGCTGCTTTAGCTAAATTGTCTAATTCGTTGATGGCGATCAATTTACCTTCAACTTTAATTAACTCAGCTTTTTGAAAGCGGCCAAGTAATCGGCTAATGGTTTCTACGGTTAGACCTAGGTAATTGCCAATTTCGCCGCGAGTCATGGTTAGGCGAAACTCTTTACGTGAAAAGCCTCGTTCCCCAAATCGTGTTGATAAATTATAAATAAAGCTGGCTAGGCGTGCTTCAGCTGACTTTTTATTCAGCGCTAAAAACATTTCTTGGTCGTAATTAATTTCGTTACTCATCAGGCGCATGATTTGTTGACGAAGTTTTGGTAATTTGCCTGAAAGCTCATCAAGGGTATCAAAGGGGATTTCACAGACCATGGAGGTTTCAAGGGCTTGTGAAAAGCTTTGGTGCTGCATTTTATTAATTGCATCAAAGCCAATTAAGTCGCCGGCTAAGTGGAAACCAGTAATTTGTTCATCACCTTGTTCGGACAGCGTATAAGATTTAAAAGAGCCCGAGCGCACTGCATAAATTGCGTTTAATGGCGCGCCTGATTCAAATAAGAAATCACTTTTGTGCAGTGGTCGTTTGCGCTCAATTATTTTATCTAGCTTATCCATTTCTTGGCCATTTAAAGAAAATGGTAAGCACAGTTGGCTAATGCTACAGTTATTGCAGCTGATAGCTGAATCTGATTTTGCTTTATAGTGTGAAAAGTCCATATTAAATCCATTGATAAATCGAGACTATTATAAATAACATTAATGTACTAGCTTATCAGTTGCAATGATTATAAGGTAAATACCGTACCAAATAAGTAAACTGCCTAAAAATAAACGAGTCCAACTATGGTTGATAAGTTTATGTAATTTTTGTGCGCCAATGCCAATGGTGATCATGGCAGGGAAAGTACCAAGAGCAAAGAAGAACATCACAAATGCACCTTCTAGGGCATTATTGCTGGTCATTGACCATGTTAAAGCTGAATATACTAAGCCGCAAGGTAGCCAGCCCCAAAGTGCTCCATAACCAACGGCTTTAGGAAGTGAATTTATGGGTAGCAAAAACTTATTTAACTTAACCAAATGTTGCCAAATAAGTGTTTTCCCCACCTTCTCTAACCACTGTAAACTGACTCCTAAGCGCATTATATACAGGCCAACAAGCAGCATAAATAACCCACTCAAAAGTGAGAGCGATAAGGAAAAAACCTGGTTTTGTGAAGCAAAATGACTGCTTATTCCTGCCACTAACGCTCCGGCTAACATGTAGCTTAGTGCGCGGCCTACGTTATAAGCAATTACAAAATAAAAGCTGTTACTTTGTTTACTGGCAAGTTGTAAGGAACTTGCAATACCGCCACACATGGCAATACAGTGGCCACTGCCAATCAACCCCATGATAAAGGCACTGCTAAAAAGGGGATCAATCATTGCTTTTATTATGCTGCTCTTTGTCGTCCTCAAACAAAATACTATGGCCTTGCTTATTTAAGTCTGAAAATTGCTCAGTACGTACTGCCCAAAAAAACACGCCTATAGCAATAATTACAAATAAAATGGCGATGGGGATCAGGATATAAATAATACTCATAATTTCAATAACCTTAATGAATTACTGATAACAATAATGGAACTTGCAGACATGCCAATAACAGCCATCCAAGGTGCAACTAAACCTAACGCTGCTAGAGGTAAAATAGCGCTATTATAGAGTAGCGATAATGCTAAGTTTTGTTTGATAATTTTACGTGTTTGTTTTGCAACGATAAGCATTTGCTCAATTGCTTCTAAATTACTATTGAGTAAAACTACATCGGCGGTGTTTTTGGAAATATCAGCGCCAGTCTCCATCGCGATAGATAAGTGAGCACTATTAAATACGGGGCTATCATTAACTCCATCGCCAATCATGGCTACTATTTTGTTAGCAGAAGACCACTTTTCAACGGCGACTTGTTTATCTTTAGCAGAACATCCCGCTTGTACAGTATCTAAGTTTAGCTGTTTTGCGACTTTTTGCCCAGTATTAGTGGCATCGCCTGTAAGCATGTGGCATTGCAAGCCTTGCTTATGTAAGTTAGCGATTAAGGCGTTGGCGTTATTTTTTATAGGATCAACAAAGTAAAAGTGAGCAACTGCTTGTTGGTCGATATAAAAAGTGGCTTGGGCATTGGTTTTTTTAGTGTTAAACCAACCGCTTTTTCCTACGCCATAGTGATGCTTCTCATCTCGACCAGTTATGCCTTTGCCGGGCACTATTTTAATATCAGTTAAGGTGCGAACTGTTGGTGTATAGTCAGTAAAAGCACTTGCTATAGGATGTTCTGAGTAGCTTTCAAGTTGTGCAACTAAATTTAAAACCGTTTTTTTAGTCACACTATTATCAAGCACATCAACCGCATCTAAACTAAAGCGGCCTTGAGTAAGGGTCCCTGTTTTATCAAATGCGAGATCAGTTAATTTCGGCAAGGTTTCTAATACGTGAGATTGTTTAATTAGAATACCTTTACGGGTAAGCGTTGCCACGGCGCAAGTCATTGCAGTGGGTATCGCTAAGCTCAGCGCGCAAGGGCAAGTTGCAACCAGTACAGCAATCGTTATCCAAAAGGCTTGAACTGGGTCAGTTTGATACCAGCCAATAGCAGTAATTGACGCAAATACAAGCAAGCAGGCCACAAACCACTGCGCTACTTTATCAGTAATTTCAACAAGTTTAGGCCGAGTCGCAAGGGCACTGTGTTGTAATTTTATAATTTGGTTCAGGAGTGTATTTTGGCCGGTTTTATTAATTTCAATTTCAATCACGCCGTCATGATTAACAGTACCAGAAAAAACCGGGTGCTCAGGGTATTTACTTACCGGTGAATGTTCACCGGTCATCATCGATTCATCAACGCTGGTGGTGCCATTAATAATAATGCCATCTGCGGGAATGGTTTCACCGGCTTTAATTAAAACACGGTCATGAAGTTTTAATTTTTTAGCGGCAATGATCTGCTCATTGCCCTGTGCGTTAATTATACGAGCGGTTAGTGGCAGTAATTTTTGTAAGTTAGCCGTAAACTCACTGGCCTTTAAACGAGCTCGAAACTCCAAGTATTTACCCAGCAATAATAAAAAGGTAAACATACAGATAGATTCAAAATACACTTCGCCTACTTGCATTATAGTCGCGTAACTACTGGCGGCATAAGCGCCAAAAATTGCTAGCGATACCGGTAAGTCCATATTGAGTTGTTTAGCTTTTAAGCCATTTATAGCGTTAGTTAAAAAGGGGAGTGCGCTATATAAGATAACCGGCGAGGCTAAAACTAAACTGATCCAACGAAAATATTGCTCAAAGCTTTCTTCCATGCCGGAGAACATGCCAAAGTACATGGCAAAAGCAAACATCATCACCTGCATAGTCATTAAACCTGCCACACCTAAGCGACGAATATACGCTTTGGCAACCTGTTGCTTTTGACTTGCTTCTATATCTGCTTGAAATGGGTAGGCTTTATAGCCAATTTCGAGCAATGATTTAATTATTTCGCTCAGAGGTGTGCTCGATTTATCCCATTGGATCATTGCACGGTTAGTTGATGTATTAACATCAACTCGCTTTATGCTGCCTAATTTAAGTAATTGGGTTTCAATAAGCCACGCACAAGCAGCGCAGGTGATCCCCTCAACCGTTAAGAGCACTTCGCTAACATCGTTATGTTCACTAATAAACTCATCTTGGATATCAGGATTGTCGTAACTTTCAACAAGTTTTAACTGCTCAGGTACAAGCTGTTCAACTTTACCTGCACGCACGGTCCTAAATTTATAATAATCCGTCATGCCTTGCGCGACGATGGTTTCAGCAACCGCTTCACAGCCCACACAACACATGGGTTGTGCGGTTTGTTCGATCAATACTGTTTGTGTAAAACCTGATGGAATAGGCTCTAAGCAATGAAAGCAATTTGCAGCCATAACTATTTGTTACTTATATTCAGGATTAATGGCAATACTTCGCGTATTTGGCAAAGTAATGTTTTCTTTTAATTTCCAGCTAGCATCGGTCGGCTCTATAAACACGGTGTATGCGCCATCGGTAAATGGTTCAATAATCGCTGTGAACTCGCCTTTAGCATTTGGGGTCAAATGCGTATCAAAGTCATAAGCCTGAATAGTTCTATGATAAAACGAAAGCTTAAGAGAGTGAATATTACTTGTATCGCCTTTAATAAATTTAAAGCTTACTTTATCGGTGCTCACCGTTAGATCACCATGTAAATAAAGTGCTTTAGCTTTATCAAACTTAGTGAGTTCTAAATTGATTGCTTTGCCCTTTTTATAGTAATCATCAACCACCATGTCGGGACCGTTGCCGATAGCAGTGATAAATAATGAAACACAACCAATAATGGCGGCTAGTGGGAAAAAGATTAAAAACCATGGCCAAAAGTTCTTATACCAAGGAGTAGGGCTCATAAATAGACAACATTAATTTGTTTGTGATAAGAGTATTTTATAGGATTTATAATCAAAAGACTAAAAAAAAGCCTCAAATTAGAGGCTTTTTTGATCTTAATTAATTTATTGAAATAAAAGATTAATTTATAAACATTTTATTAATATTAAGCTTATTTATCTTGTGATAAACTATATACATATGCAGTTAAAAGGTGAATTTTTTCTTCGCCTAAAATGTCTTTCCACGCCGGCATTACACCAGCACGACCGTTATTAAGTGTTTCTTCAACAGCGCGCTGTGAACCGCCATATAACCAAATGTTATCGGTTAAGTTAGGTGCACCAAAAGGTAAGTTGTTAGCAACTGACCCTTTACCATCTGCGCCATGACAAGCTGCACACATAGCAAATTTAGCGGCACCTGCTTTTGCATCTTTTTGGTTTACAGTACGACCAGAAAGACTAAGGACATGTGCGGTCATTTCTTTAACGCCTTGCTCGCCGAGTGCATCACCCCAAGGTGGCATTTCTGCAACACGACCATAAAGAAGTGTTTCTTTAATCTTGTCTGGTGTG
The DNA here is from genome assembly GCF_052376275.1 of Pseudoalteromonas sp. AOP7-A1-14. Classification (NCBI taxonomy): domain Bacteria; kingdom Pseudomonadati; phylum Pseudomonadota; class Gammaproteobacteria; order Alteromonadales; family Pseudoalteromonadaceae; genus Pseudoalteromonas; species Pseudoalteromonas sp. AOP7-A1-14. Next base: position 13,164 of record NZ_JBQSVO010000020.1, read on the forward strand.
CCACCATATAACCAGCTTTTATCTGTTAAATTAGGGAAGCCTGTTGCACCACGGGCATCAGAACCGTGACATTGCGAACAGTTTTGTGCAAATAAACGTTGACCAATCTCAAGAGCTTTTTCATCCTTAGCAAGAGTTTCAATGTCTTGTTTAGCAAAAGCATCAAAAATAGGACCAAAACGTTTATCTGCTGCTTCGTATTCTTTATCAAGTTTTACAAATTTATCATTTTCTTTGGCATCTTTAACAGCTTGCTTAGATTCAGCTAAAGAGGTTACACCTTGGTTAGAGCTTGTCCATTTAGCTAAGCCTTCCCAATTACCAAGTCCTGGGTAAGCAGCTAAGTAATAAACTGACCATGCAAATGTTGCAAAGAACATGTAAGTCCACCACTTTGGTAGTGGGTTGTTTAATTCTTCAATACCATCAAATTCATGCCCGCAGCTTTCACCCTCTTCAACACCAGCGTAGTTCTTTAAGTTCCACACCAATAATCCAAACAAGATGAACAGACATGATAGGGTTAATACAATAACCCATATACTCCAAAAGCTAGTCATTTCTCAGACTCCTTTTCCTCATTAGAGAGTGTTGTATTGTGTTTTTTTTCATCTTCAAAAATAGCATTGGCAGCGTCACTAAAGCGGTTTTTACTGCGCTTACTGAATGCCCACACAACAATCACAATAAATAATACTAATATTATTAGCGTTAAAATGCCTCTGTATGTTCCATAATCCATAATATGTTACTTCAAGTGCGTGCCAAGTTGTTGCAAGTACGCGATAAGGGCTTGCATTTCTGTTGCACCTTTACCATCGTTCATTGCATCAACTGTAGCAATATCAGCAAGTAATTCTTCATCGCTACCATAACCTAAACCAGGGTGTACCGGGTTTTCTGGGTTGATAGAAAAATTATCACGGAAAATTTTCAGTTTATCCAGAGTCAAACTTGTATCTAAAGTGTTCTCTGCTAACCAAGGAAATCCTGGCATATTTGACTCAGGAACCACTGCTCGTGGGTCAACTAAGTGTGCATAATGCCAATCATCTGAGTAACGCTCACCTACACGAGCAAGGTCAGGACCAGTACGCTTAGAACCCCATAAGAATGGGTGGTTCCATACTGACTCACCGGCAACTGAGTAGTGACCGTAACGTTCAACTTCATCACGAAAAGGTCGGATCATTTGTGAATGGCAGTTAGCGCAGCCTTCACGTACGTAAATGTCGCGACCTTCCATTTCAAGCGCTGTAAGAGGGCGCAGGCCATCTACAGGTTTAGTGGTATCGTCTTGGAACATTAATGGAGTGATTTCCACTAATGCACCGAAACTAATTGCAAAAACAGTTAATATAGCCATAAGGCCGATATTTTTTTCGACTATTTCATGTTTATTTTGTGATTTCTTTTTGCTCATTATCTCACCCCGTTATGCTAATTGTGCTTGCGCGTCTAATTTCAACGAATTATCTTTCGCTGCAATTGTACGGTAAACGTTATAAGCCATAACTAGCATACCGATGACGATGAACACACCACCTAAGAAACGCATAACATAAAATGGATATGATGCTTCAAGCGATTGCACAAAGCTGTACATTAGGGTGCCGTCAGAGTTTACTGCACGCCACATAAGACCTTGCATAACACCTGAAATCCACATTGCTACAATGTAAAGTACAACACCTACAGTGTGTAGCCAGAAGTGGGTGTTAACCAGTTTCACGCTATACATGCGACCCTGTGAATATAAAGCAGGAATTAGGTGGTAAATAGCACCAATAGAAATCATCGCAACCCAACCAAGCGCACCGGAATGAACATGCCCGATAGTCCAATCAGTATAATGTGATAATGCATTTACTGACTTAATTGCCATCATCGGTCCTTCAAAGGTAGACATACCATAAAAAGAAAGTGAAACAACTAAGAAGCGAAGTACAGGATCAGTACGAAGTTTATGCCAAGCACCAGACAAGGTCATGATACCGTTTATCATGCCGCCCCAAGAAGGTACGAATAAGATAATTGACATCACCATACCTAAACTTTGTGTCCAGTCAGGAAGTGCTGTGTAGTGTAAGTGATGAGGACCAGCCCAAATATAAAGTGATACCAATGCCCAAAAATGAACTACTGATAAGCGATATGAATATACCGGACGACCAGCTTGTTTCGGTACAAAGTAGTACATCATACCTAAGAAACCTGCAGTTAGTAAGAAACCGACAGCGTTATGACCATACCACCACTGTACCATGGCATCGACTGCACCAGCATAAATTGAATATGACTTGGTAAGAGATACAGGCACTGCCATGCTATTTACAATATGCAGAACTGCAACCGTAATAATAAAACCAGCATAGAACCAGTTAGCAACGTAAATATGCGAAACCTTGCGTTTGGCAATAGTTCCCATAAATATAACCGCATAGGTAACCCAGACAATCGCAATTAAAATGTCGATTGGCCACTCAAGCTCGGCGTACTCTTTTGAGCTTGTTAAACCCATAGGAAGTGTTATTACTGCAAGAACAATCACTAGCTGCCATCCCCAAAAGGTAAAGGCGGCTAATTTATCTGAAAGAAGGCGCGTTTGACAGGTACGTTGTACGACGTAATAAGACGTCGCAAAAAGCGCACTGGTACCAAATGCGAAAATTACTGCGTTCGTGTGTAACGGACGAAGTCGAGAGTAAGTTAACCATGGTGTGTCAAAGTTAAGTGCTGGCCAAGCTAGTTGGGCAGCAATTAGAACCCCGATACTCATGCCAACGATGCCCCAAATCACTGTCATAATAGCGAATTGGCGTACAACTTTATAATTGTACTCAGTTTGTGATGCTACTGTTTGGCTCATTTTCTGGCTTCCGCTGCAATAAATGCGTTTAGAAATGAATTACCTACTTGTTAAAGTAGGACCTACTACTTCACAAGCCCATTATCTAAAGCTATCACTACCAGACAGCTTTCGAAAACAAACTCGCGAACCCCTATTTTTGCGGGTCAAATGATAAAATTTTTGACCTAAAAAAGATAGGTCAATTACATAAAATTATGACATCAATCAAATTTTCTCATTTTGTTGCTCGTTTTTGAGACACTTTTTTAATTTTTGCCTATATTGCCTGTGCTTTACTAAGCTGTTTGTTAGTATAGCTGTTAACACTATTATATATGCGATAAGTAATGAAATTGTTTACTCGTTTAAGCCTCATTATCATTTTAGTACTGCTTTTTGGCTGCAGCCCACAAAATACAAGTATAGAAGAGCAACCCACCAGTGCAAGTTGTAATAATAATCAACCATGCCTTTATGATAATGGTGTGAAAATATGGCTGAGTGATGCAACCTTACAGCCAGAAAGCCCATTTTCAGTCCATGTATTCTTGCCTGATAACTTAAAAATTGAACAATCTAAGTTGGTTGGTGTCACTATGTATATGGGATTTATACCGCTGAACTTTGAGGCTTTTCAAGATCATTATATAGCCCATACTATGGTGGGTATTTGCAGTAAACGTAAAATGACTTGGCAATTAAGCCTCAATACTGTTGACGATGATGGATTGAGTCAAACTCTCAGCTATTTTTTTGATGTAGTTTATTAAGTATGGACTATGTAGGCTAAAAGAACTGACTTATATTTTGTTTAAAAATAACCTAGCTTGTCTTCAGCCTTCATTTCATGAATATATTTTTTGCTATGCACTTGAGCGCTAAGTACTCAAGTGCTTTCAAAGTTCCCTTTGTATTATTTATATTACTTTCAGTTAGTTAATAGTGGCACATTTTTAGTTGCACATTTTCGACTCAGTTAAATCAGTCCATATTACTTATTTCCAACCATATTTTAGCGCATCTTTTAGCTTACGTTTACAAAGCCGACGGAGTAGGCATGAGCGTGCAAAACTTTTATCAGCTCAATACTGTTATAGATAATATAGATACTGAAAAACTAAGGCATTGGCCCTTAACTACTATTTCTGATAGAAACTGTTAGTTCTATTGCGCTAGGTAATTTGGCAGTAATGACGTTAATTGATTGCTATATTAGTACTACACACATCGAAATGACCTAGTTGATATAGTATAAAACCCTATTAATATAGGTACTTAATTCAGTAAATTTAGCCCCCCGATTGATAATTAATTTCACCGTTAACAGACAACCACAAAAGTATCTAGATAAAACACCGTAGTACATAGAGATTACTCTTGAAATTTACTGGGGGTATAGCGTCCGGATTTATTCTATTTGAAACAATACAATCCATAAAAATAACTATAGATATCAAATTTTCTATATGTGGCTGCTTATTAAAAAGGCAAAAATTAATCTCTACTGAAGCAATAAGGTGAACTTTTTTACCTATTTATACTCTATTAAAAGGCTTAATTAATCATTTTTTATGCATAACTATGGTTAGTAATAAACAAGGAGTTTTGCGGTTTTTATAAAACGGTGTGATTAAGTTGTAAATTTTCTGCTTTCGGTAAAAATGTCGCGTAATTACGTTTGATTACAAAGACGGTGTGTTTGATTTCATTGGTTTAATTTTTTGTGATCTTGTTAATTAACACCCTGTTTTTTTTGTGTTTTATATCATTAACATTGAAACATTTGTTTACCTATTTACCTGTATATAGTACACAAAAACCCCTGTGATTTTTATTTGTTCTTCTATTCAGTTTTCATTCAGTTAACTCGGCCTAAGTTGACGCCCTGACTCGTAATTCAAATAATAACGAGTACTACCTGAGCAAGGTAAATTTCCAACAAGTAGGGTTTCACATGAAAAAATCAATTCTTGGTTTAGCTGTTGTATCAGCAATACCAATGTTCTCAAGCATGCAAGTTTTAGCTGCTGAAGATTCAGCAGAATCAATCGAAAAAATCCAAGTTACGGGCTCACGTATCTCACGTTCAGATATGGAAGGTGCAAGCCCAGTAACGTTAATTGGCGCAGACGACATCAAAGCGATGGGCGCGACAAGTATTGATAGCGTTTTACAAAAAATGACCGCAACTGGCGGCGCAATGACAAACCCTGGCGTTAATAACGGCTCAGGTGGTAATGCACGTATTGATTTACGTGGTCTTGGTTCGCAGCGTACATTAGTACTTGTTAATGGTCGTCGTATGATTAACTCTGGTACTGGTGCTGCATCTTCTGTTGATTTAAATACTATTCCAGTATCAATGATAAAATCAGTTGAAGTACTAAAAGACGGCGCGTCAGCTGTATATGGTACTGATGCTGTTGCTGGTGTTGTGAATATCATCTTAAAAGATGACTTCGAAGGCCTAGACATGAACGTCAATGCTGCAATTACTGGCGAAGGTGATGCACCTGAAAACTCAATTGATTTTACTGTAGGTACATCATTTGACAAAGGTAATATCGTACTTGGTATGCAATATACCGATCGCGGAAATGCAAAGCAGTCTGATCGTGACTTCTCAAGTTGCCCAATAGCAGAAGGCGCAAATGGCTTAAACTGTAATGGTGGCTCAACTTACAGTGAAGGTGGACACATTTGGCAAGACGGTGTAATTGGTGATGTAAACTCAGAAGGTAACGCGTTTGATGATGATGGCAACCCAATTACTTCTGGTCTTGCTATAAATGATAGCGGCCTGAGCGGCCAAGGCGGTTTACACCCATTCACTGATGCAGATCGTTATAACTTTGCACCAGCAAGCTACCTATATACGCCAATGGAGCGTTTAAACTTAACGGGTGTTGCTACGTATGAATTAACTGATGACACAAGCCTGTTCACTGAATTCACTTATACTAAACGTTGGTCTGAGCAACAAAAGGCTGCGCAGCCAGTGTGGTTTGGTTTTAACTACAACGCAGATATGGATGAAGACGGGGACTCTTTACTAGGCCAATCTTATAATAGTAAAGTTGACCGTGATGGCGATGGCATTGCTGACCGTGATGCAGATGGTAACTACATTACAGAAAGCGCAAACTATGCTTACGGTGACGATATTTTTTATGGCCGTCGTATGAGTGATACGGGGCCTCGTTACTACGAGCAAACAGTTGATACTGTACGTGCTGTTGTTGGTGCTGAAGGTTTTGTGGGTGATTACTCTTGGGAGGTGTCGGCTAACTTTGGTCGTAATGACTCAGTTGATAAGACGGGCAATCTTCACAACATGGGTGCTATTCAAGATCAAATCATTGAAGGTACTTTTAACCCACTTGATCAAGCTGCGTGGTCAGGAGAAGAGTTCAGCAAAAACGTTTACACAGAAGTAAATAACGGTGGTAGCCAATTATTTATTCTTGCTGCGTCAGTATCAGGTGAAATGTTTGAGCTTCCTGCAGGTTATACAGCATTTGCGGCTGGTATTGAGCGTCGCCAAGAGAAAGCATGGTACACACCTGATTCACTAACTGCACAAGGTTTAGCAAACGATCCTATGGTTGAGCCAACCGCAGGTGGCTTTGATGTAAACGAAGCATATGTTGAATTTGCTATCCCACTTTTAGCCGATGCACCATTTGCTCAAAATGTTGAGTTAAGCGCCGCTTTACGTGCCTTTGATTACAGCACATTTGGCTCTGACGAGACATGGAAACTAGGTTTAACATGGAAAGCAAACGACGAACTAATGTTCCGCAGTGTTGTATCAACAGCATTCCGTGCGCCAACTGTTTCTGAGCTTTACTCAGGTAATTCACCATCGTTTGAAAATGTTACTTATCCTGGTGCTCAAGACCAAGCAGAAGTTACAGTAGGTGGTAACGATCAATTAACACCGGAAGAAGCTGATACATTAACTGCTGGTATTGTTTATGAACCAGAGTGGTTTGACGGTTTCTCAATGACTGTAGATTACTACGACATTGAAATTGAAAATGCGATTGTAACGGTTGATAACCAATACATCGTTGATGAATGTTTAAATAATGCAGCTAATGCTGGTACTGCTTTATGCCAATCCTCTAATGTAACAATTGATGGCACTGGTCGTATTATCTTTAACAACCAATTACAAAACATTGGTGTTGAGAAAACCTCTGGTTACGATTTAAACCTAGAGTATAGCTTTGATGCTGTTGGCCTTAACTGGAAAGCAGGTCTAGATACAACTTACCTTGACGAGTATGTTAAGCAAGTTACAGGTGACCCGGTTGATTATGCAGGTATAATCACTTCAGGTTCTGGTGGTTATGCTGAAATCAAGTCTAACTTTACGCTAAACGTTGCTGGTGATAACTGGGATGCTCAGTATCAAGCTCGTTATATTGCCGGAATGGACAGCTTTGCATGTTTAAATAAAGATACTTGTTATGCACCTACAACACCAAGTGTTGTATATCATGATTTAAGTGGCTCTTACACTGTCAATGAGACTGTTTCAGTGTCAGCGGGTGTTAACAACTTGTTTGACAAACAGCCTCCTTATTACACAGGTAATAACGATTCAAATACTGACCCATACACGTATGATGTATTAGGTCGTCGTTTCTTTGCTGGTGTGAACGTTAAGTTCTAATTTAAGTAATAAAACATTTGATTCTTTAAGGCCTAGTTTTTACTAGGCTTTTTTTATTGAATAAAGATAAGGACACACGTAGACTTAAGGCTTATATAAAGAAGGAGCATTGCTTGTTAAAACAGGATGAAAACTTATCCTTTATTATCGAACCTGAGTTGAGCCCGCGTTCTGAGCAGCGTATCGACCTGTATTTCTCTATCCCGAATGAAATGGGCATCAATCCGCAAACGCTTACCGAAGAGTCTTACTTTAATAATCACTTCAAAGCATTTTTAGCCTATAACGCTAACAACATTCACTTACCGCTTGTTCGTAGCCGTTTTGTGAGTAAAAACAAAGGCGAGCAGCAAGACTACCGACAAAACTTAAATTTATATTGTTATCAGGTGCGACTAGCCATTGAAACCGATATTAAAGAAGCGCTTAAAATTGAAAGCACCGATGAGTTTTATCAGCGTACTACGGAGCTTTGTGAACAAAGTACTAATTTATTAAAAAAGCTACGCCGTTATACCCCTGATGATGAAAAGCTGGTGCCATTTTATACCAATGCAGATAACTACTTAAGTTGGCAGGTCGAGCAATCGTTTTTAAAATTACTTGACGAAGGGCCCCGCAGCAGCGATTACGCAAAAGAGCGTAATGAGTTGATGAATTTTTGTAAAAGTGAAGACACCTATCGTACTGAGCAACAATATAACTCAGATTCCACTTTGCAAGACGCTAATAGAATAACGAACAAAATGCGCTTGCTGCAACGCTTAATTGAACATGGGGTTATTTTAAAAAGGCAAACTCGTTACCTTAACAGCTATTTAAAAAGAGTCGTTAAGGGCTCTGTTACTGCGGTGATCATGGCCTTTGTAATGGTGGTCGTGCTCAATGCCCGCTCAAGTTTTACTGAGGTTACGGCGACCTTAGTGGTTATTCTTGGTGCAATTTATGGATTGCGGGAAATATTTAAAGAAGATATAACTCGGGTTATTTGGCGCGCGATTGTAAAAGGGCGGCCAAAATGGCGTTTTTTATTTCGTAATAGTGTTACTAAAGATAAAATAGCCAGCCAACATATATGGCTTGAATATATGCGTTTTAAACATATTCCAGAGCAAGTGCGTAAAATATTTTCAAAGCGCCGGCAACAAAATAAGCAAGCTGCGCAGTGGCTACATTTTGCTAGCGAAATAAGGGTTAGCGCTAAAGAGTTTTTACCTGGCTATGACAGTCTGCAGCAAACCTTACAATTTAATTTATCGCCATTTGCACGGTACTTAAAAAAAGGTGAGGGCAAACTTTATCATATTGATAATAATAAAATTTCAAAGCAAGGTGTGGAGCGTCGATACCAGTTGAATTTAGTATTAGTGCAAACCATTGGAGATGATAAAAAGTACCAGCGTTACAAAATAACCCTCAATAGAAGTAAAATAGTCAATATTGAACTTATTTATACGAAAAAGAAATAAACGACCTCTCGTCTTTTTATATTATTACGGTATCATTCCTTTTCTGATTTTTATCGCTAATATGAGTGTTTAATGCGTTTATTGCTGTCAAGAATGTCTCCCAGTAGTCAATGTCCACCGCGTAAACCTATGAGTAAAATCATGTGGTCGCTGTTGGGATCATTTTTAGGCATTTACTTGGTGGGTTTAATAGGTCAAACGTTACAAGTTGATACTGTAACGCAGTTGTTTTTAATTGGCTCATTAGGCGCTACTGCGGTACTTATTTATGGCGCGCCGATGGCGGAATTTTCTCAGCCTCGAAACTTGGTGGGTGGGCATGTCCTGAGTGCGCTGGTGGGTGTGACAGTAGCAAAGTTAATTCAAGGGGACTTATTATTGGCAAGTGCTATTGCGGTGTCTGTATCTATCGCTGTTATGCACTTAACTCGTACTTTGCATCCTCCGGGTGGGGCGACAGCTTTAATTGCTGTGATAGGCGGTGAAGCTATTACTAATTTAGGCTATTACTATGTAATAAGCCCCGTATTTTTTGGCTCGGCGATTATGTTATTGGTTGGGTTGCTGGTTAATAACTTATCAAGTAATCCTAAGCGGCATTATCCAGTTTACTGGTGGTAATGTGTATAAATAGGTGGCAGAGCCACCTAATTCAAGTTACTTATTTACACCGGTTTTGCTATAAAGTGATACTTTATCTGATACCAGCGTGATCTCAATTTTCTTACCTTCATTACCCCAAATACAATTAGTGTGTAAGGTTTTTTCTTCACAGCTATCTGCTTTACCTAAAATAGTCTCAACTGCTGTTTTATCCATGCCGATTGATATCTTTTCATAGTTTTCTAAGTTCACTTTAGAGCAGGCCGCAAGTGCTAATGTTGCGGTAATAATTAAAGAGTTTTTCATGGCTTTTCCTAATGCTTAAACTTTCTTATCTGTACAATCATGCCCATCTTTGGGTGATCAAAGTAATGAATTTCGTGACTAATTACGCGTTTGAACTGAGAAAAACGTGCTTTTTCAATATCCCCTGTTGGTAATTTGTCAGCTAAATCAAAATCAGCAGTAATGTATAGGTAATGATTTAAATGAATCTTAAATAGGCCATCTAACTCCCAAGAAGAAACCATCTCAGGCTGTGTATTAAACCCAGTATTACTGTTATCCATTAAACTAATAAAGCTTGAATTATTTTGCGCATTTTGGTTGATAATACGAGGTGGTTTAAATTGCTCGCCACCAAATAAGTGAACACTTGGCGCGCGAAACTTACTTTTTCCCTCAAAGCGCCAACCGGTATGTAGTATGGGCGTTAAACCTTTTCGCTTTAATGCTTGTTGCTGGGCTTTAAACTTCAGTTGCGAAGGTGCTAGTAAGTAAGGTTCGATCATATTATCTTTTGCTGGTGCATCAGGAGTTAACGGAAGGCTGTCGTAGCTTTTTACATAATCTACGCTGTCATCACAGAGATTCGAACGCTCTGCGCTAACTAATGAGTCAGTAAATGATGAAGAATTAAAGCGGCTGTCGCCATTAATACATGCTTGTTGTGCTTGCTTTGAATACAAGGGACTTAATAAGTCTAATTGATTATTAGCGGTAATTTTTTCGTGTTTTAAGCTAAAGTCTTCTTGTAAGTAGGGGGCTTGACGCTGCTTGAAAATAAGCACTTCCACTTCAAACCAACGCTCTGCAAATGCACTACTGCTAAATACACAGCAAAGTATCAGAAGATATTTTTTTAACGACATTAATGGCTAACCTTTTTCTCGAAATCTGCAATCATTGCAGTGACCATTTTCAAGCGTTCATGAGGGTTTGCCTCACTAATAGCAAAACGTAACTTACTGGCACCATCCATTTTATAGATATGCGGTGCACTTTGTATCAAACCAATAATGAAGCTTGGGTTAACCTTAGTATGTTGGCTAAACTCAAAATAACCCCCCTTGGGGTTGGCTTCAATTTTATTAATGCCAATCGCACTTGCTTTAAGCTTTAGCTGTTGCAAACTAAATAAATTTTTAGTTGCGTCGGGTAATAAGCCAAAGCGATCGATTAACTCTACCTGCAACTCGTCCATATCATTAAGGTTAGCACAGCTTGCTACACGTTTGTAGATACCTAAACGGGCATTTACATCATGAATATAATCAGCAGGTAATAGTGCTGGTAGCTTTAAGTCGACTTCAGTTTGCTGCTGTAATAAGTTTTCAAGAGTCGGCTCTTTACCTTCTTTTAAGGCGTTAACTGCTTGATCGAGCATTTCCATATATAAATTAAAGCCAATGGTTTGCATTTGACCTGACTGATCATCGCCTAGTAGCTCACCTGCACCACGAATTTCTAAATCATGGGTTGCAAGGACAAAGCCTGCGCCTAGGTCTTCAAGTGATTCAATAGCTTCGAGTCGTTTTAGGGCATCTTTAGAAAGTGCTTTAGGGTTGCCGGTTAATAAATAGGCATAGGCTTGGTGATGGCTGCGTCCAACACGCCCACGTAATTGGTGCAATTGTGCCAAGCCCAGTTTATCCGCTCTATCCATAATAATAGTATTGGCGGTCGGTACGTCGATACCGGTTTCAATAATGGTGGTACATACCAAGACATTATATTTTTGATGATAAAAATCACCCATGATTTGCTCAAGCTCACGTTCACGCATTTGCCCGTGGGCTGATGTCACACTAGCCTCAGGTACCCATTCACTTATTTCTTGTGCTACGCGGTCAATGGTTTCGACATTGTTGTGTAAAAAATAAACTTGTCCACCTCGTTTAATTTCCCGTAATACTGCCTCGCGTATTAAATCGGCATCACGTTGGCGCACAAAGGTTTTTACCGCTAAGCGTTTTGCCGGTGGCGTGGCAATAATAGATAAGTCACGCATGCCGCTCATGGCCATGTTGAGTGTTCGAGGTATTGGCGTAGCAGTGAGTGTTAGTATATCGACATCAGCACGAAGTGATTTTATTTTTTCTTTTTGGCGTACACCAAAGCGGTGCTCTTCATCAACAATCAATAAGCCTAAGTCTTTAAAAACGATATCTTGTTGAATCAGTTTATGTGTACCAATAACGATATCTAGTTTGCCATTGGCCATTTTTTCTAAAGTGTCTTTTTGCTCTTTAGTTGAGTTAAAACGCGATAATACACCTACCTCTATAGGGAAATCAGCAAAGCGGTCTTTGAAATTTTCAAAGTGCTGCTGGGCAAGCAGGGTGGTTGGCACTAGTACAGCAACCTGCTTATCATCGTTAACAGCAGTAAAAGCAGCGCGCATGGCAACTTCGGTTTTGCCAAAGCCTACGTCTCCACATACTAATCGGTCCATGGCGAGTTTGCTTTGCATATCGCCGATGACGGCCTCAATAGCATTACGCTGATCGTCTGTTTCTTCAAATGGGAAGCTGTCGCTAAATTGTCGATATGCACTGCTATCGAGCTTAAATGCATTGCCTGGTTTTGCTTGGCGTTGAGCATAAATGTCGAGTAATTCGGCGGCTACGTCTCGGACTTTTTCAGCGGCACGTTTTTTTGCTTTTTCCCACGCATCTGAGCCGAGCTTATGAAGTGGTGCGCTTGCTTCCTCACCACCAGAATACCGGCTTAACATGTGCAGCGCGGCAACAGGTACGTAAAGTTTGGCTTCACCAGCATAGTTAATGGTGACAAACTCAGTAACAACACCTGCGGCATCAATGGTTTCTAAACCTTGATAACGACCGACACCATGATCAAGATGCACAATGGGTTGGCCAACTTTAAGCTCAGCCAAGTTACGTATTAACGCATCTTGGCTTGCTTCGTATTTGTGTTTACGGCGTCTGCGCTGGGAAACTTTAATACCGAGAAGTTCTTGTTCGGTAATAATTGCAAGGGTTGGTTTGCCACTAAGCACCACACTTTGCTCAAGAGGCGATACAACTAAACCAACATCACTGCTGCTGTGATAAAAGTCGCTAAAGGTCTCAAACTCTTTCACTTTTAAGCCACTAGGGCGAATGAGTGTTAATAGAGATTCACGGCGTCCGTCTGATTCAACCGACAGTAAAATACGGCCTTTTTGCTTTTTTATCTCGCTTACATAATTAATAAATGCTTGATAAGGTTCATGCAATTTATGGTCAATACGAACAGTTGGTAGTTCTTTACTTGCTAAATTGGTATTGCCTGCTTTAGTGCCGAGCTTAGCTTGGCTTAAGCGAATACGGGCAAAGTTACCTAAGTTTGAAAATAACTCATTAATCGGTTGATACAGGGATTCAGGCGCAAGCAGCGGCCTAAGTGGGTCAACTCGGCGGTTTTCATAGCGTACGTTTACATCATGCCAAAATTGATCAGCGGCGTGTTGTAAATCACCTAGCTGCATAAATGTGGTGTTGTTTGGCAAGTAGTCAAATATAGTTGCTAAGCCATCAAAAAACAGCGGCATGTAGTATTCAATACCTGCAGGCCAAGTACCTTTGCTAACCTGCATATAAACAGAGTCTTGTTCTGCACTTGCGCCAAATTGTTCGCGGTAATTAATTCTAAAGCGTTCTACGTCCGCTTCATTAGTTGGAAATTCATGAGCCGGAAGTAGCTCAATTCTATCAACCTTTTCATCAGAACGTTGAGTTTCAACGTCAAATAAGCGAATGGTGTCGATTTCATCGTCAAAAAAATCCAGTCTAAACGGGTGCGGGCTGCCCATTGGATATAAATCAACAATCGATCCGCGAATAGCGTACTCGCCATGCTCCATCACTTGTTGTACGTTTAAATAACCTGCTTGTTCTAAGTTGTCGCGTAGAGTGTGAGTGTCGAGTTTATCACCGAGCTTAAAGTTTAAGGTAGAACCATAAATAAATGAGGCCGGTGCGGTGCGTAGCATTAACGTTGAAACCGGCACAATCAATACACTTTGTTGTTCTTTTTTTAGTGTATTAAGAGTCGCCAGGCGAGCAGAAATAATATCTTGATGAGGCGAAAAATGATCGTAAGGCAGTGTTTCCCAGTCAGGAAAAACCATTACTGGGTTTTCAGGTAAAAGGTATTCAAGCTCTGTTTCAAGACGCAACGCGCTTGGTGTATCAGGGGTAACAATAACCACTAAATCAGAATGTTGCTTTACACCTTCGGCAATCGCGATACTTAAACCGCTGCCAGTGAGTTGCCCCCATTGAATTTTATCAGCTTGAGATTTTACCCATGGCAAGGCTGCCCATTGCGCAAACGCCATTTATTACTCCTTTACGTGCGCAGTCTTTGCTGCGCGAATTTTAATATTGTTTAGTCGCGGTATATTTTGGTTAAGTCGTGGTAATGATCAATACGACGGTCACGTAAATACGGCCATATACGTCTTACGTCATCGGTACGTTTTCGATCAAGTTGCACCACTAATTGTTGCTCGTCAGTACTGTTTGCACTAGCGAGTAATTCGCCTTGTGGACCTGCAATAAACGAGTTACCCCAAAATTGAATACCTTCGCTTTGTCCGCTGGGGTCGTTTTCGTGGCCTACGCGGTTAGCACTTATAACAGGCACGCCGTTTGCAATTGCATGGGCGCGTTGTGAAATTACCCAGGCGTCTTGTTGACGAGTTTGCTCGGCGCTGTCATCACGGGGATCCCAACCAATAGCAGTCGGGTAAATAAGTAGTTCAGCACCTGCCATTGCCATTAAACGGGCGGCTTCTGGGAACCATTGATCCCAACATACCAATACGCCAATTTTACCGACCGAGGTTTGAATTGGCTCAAAACCTAAGTCTCCTGGGGTAAAGTAAAACTTTTCATAAAAACCTGGATCATCAGGTATATGCATTTTACGATATTTACCGGCAATGCTGCCGTCTTTTTCAAGTACTACCGCGGTATTGTGATAAAGCCCCGCTGCACGCTTTTCAAATAATGAGGCAACAATCACAATACCTAATTCTTTAGCTATTGCACCAAGAGTTTCAGTACTTGGGCCAGGAATCGTTTCTGCTAAATCAAATGTGTTTACGTCTTCGGTTTGGCAAAAATATAAACTACGATGCAGTTCTTGTAATACTACAAGCTCAGCTCCTTTGCTTGCAGCATCACGAATACCGGCGATTGATTTTGCCATGTTTTCATCGGCATTATCGCTGTTACTTTGCTGAACTAATGCAACAGTAAATACATTAGTGAGTGCATCATTTACTATTTTAGAGTGGCTCATAGGGTTGCTCCAGCTAAAAATCCACGAGGTAATTGCATGGTAATGCAATGTAAGCTGCCAAATTGATGAATAATAGGCAAACAATTAACGCCTATTATGTGATGCTCTGGGTAAGCTTGTTGAACTTTTTTAAGGGCAAGCTCATCATTGCTATCATTATAAGTAGGCACTAATACGGCGCCATTGATAATTAAGTAATTAGCATAAGTGGCTGGTAATCTGTCGCCTTCAGTATTAAACACAGGCTTTGGCCAGGGTAAATCTATAAGCGTATATGGGGTGTTTTTGCTGGTTTTAAAGGTTTGCAATTGACTTTGCATTGCACTGAGTGCGTTAAAGTGCTCATCGTTTTGGTCATCACAGTTTACGTATAGCAAAGTATCATTTGGCGCAAAACGCACTAAGGTGTCAATATGACTGTCGGTGTCATCACCAGCTAAATAGCCATGCTCAAGCCATAAAAATTGGCTTGCTCCTAAGTGTTTAGTGAGGCTTTGCTCTATATCCGCTTGGCTTAATAGTGGGTTACGATTAGGGTTAAGTAAGCACGCTTTAGTGGTTAGTAATACACCGGCTTCGTTAATTTCTATGCCACCACCTTCCAGTACAATATCAACGGCTTGATAATCATTACTGCTATTTGCAAGTTGTTTAACTAACACGGCATTTATTTGATTATCAAGTGTGCTTGCAAACTTATTACCCCAACCATTAAAGGTAAAATCCATTATTCTTAACTGACTAGTATCGTTAATATTGCTGCAGGTAAGTGGGCCGTGATCTCGCGCCCAAGTATCGTTACAAGCCGTGATAACAAAGCGCACATTACTCATCGCGACATTAGCGTTAGTCAGCAACTTGTTAATGTGGTTTTTTAAGGCTTGATCATGAGCCACAATCACTAGAACTTGGCGCGCAGCAATATGTTGGCACAAGGAAATATATACAGGCTCAACGTTGGCTAGGTTATCTGCCCAGTCAGTATCTTGATGGGGCCAAGTGAGCATAATTGCATCTTGCTCAGCCCATTCGGGTAATAGTCTAAAGTTCATGAAAGTAATAAACAAATAAAGGTTGCGTTAGTTTAGCATTTTAGCCAAGGATGTCAGCTACTTCATGGTTTTGAGTTATCATTTAGTGGCTGCTCGGGAGGCTTCTGGTTAGTTTTTTTTAATTGTCGTGTTTGTGCGCGAAGACTTGCGCGTAGTACGAGCTCTTGGTCACTGCCTCTAATAGCTTTAAATAATAAGGAATACTGCTCAAACTCGATTAATTTTTAATTACTCATTGCGATCTCCTCCTTATATTAGTTAATACTCGCGCTCAAGTGTTTAAATTACTCGTTGTTGTTTAAGCCACAAAAAAGGGCAAACGTATTATTTGCCCTTGATTTTTAGCTTGTATGGCGATGTTAACCGTAGTTCTTTTTAGCTTCCCTTATTAGGTATGAAGCTTGAAAACATCGGTTTGAGCACTTTTATCTATTGTAAGTTTATGATTTTTAGTTAATTACTTTAGTTTCTCGACCAGCTCAGTTAAGTCTTTCACGTTAAAGTCAGGTTTTTGAGCTAGTGGATATAGCGCTTTACCTGGGCGTGCTATAAAAGCAGCATTTAATCCCGCGGCTTTTGCACCGGCAATATCCCATCCGTGAGCGGCCACGAGTAGTGCTTCTTCAGGCTTTACATCTAATTTTTCAAGCGCCCACTCATAAGCTCGTAGGTCTGGCTTATAAATTTTTATATCTTCGATACTGTAACGAGCATCAAAAAATTCAGTTAGCCCAGCATTTTCAAACTGTGCTTTTACACCCTTATTTGAAGAGTTGGTAAGGCTTACTAGCTTGTATCCTCTATCTTTTAATATTTGTAGGCTGCTTTTAACATCAGGGTGGGCTGGTAAGCTTAATAGCGGTGTGACAATTGCTGTTTTGGCTTTTTCAGCATCTAATGCAATACCATTGTTTTGAGCAACCATTAATAGTGATGCAACGCCAATTTCACCAAAATCTTGGTAATCGCCTATTGCGGTTGTTACTAATGAGTGATGGAGCATAGTTGAAAACCACAGTGGCAATAAGTCTTCACGACCACCTAATGCTTCGCCTATTGATGTACGCATTGACTCTAAATCGAGTAGCGTTTCGTTTACATCAAAAATAATTACTTTGGGCTGGGTGGCCTCTGTTTGTTCTGCCATTACATTACCTCCTACAAGAGTACTGGTGACTAGTAAACCTAGTGCTACTGATTTAAATTTTTTAAGTACGTTCATTTGTTTATTTCCTTTAATAAGTTAAGCACATCATTTGGCTCTGCGCGCTGTGTATAATCTTCAGATACAAATGCATAGGCGACCTCTGCGCGCTGATTAATCACATAAGTACTAGGTAAGGGTAGCTGATAACTATCATCCCCATTACTTTTTGGGAGATCTAACCCAAGCTTTGCGTAAATTGGTTTTAAACGTTCATCTAAAGTGAACACTAAGCCAAATTGCTCCGCTATTTTATTGCCTACATCCGAAAGTACGGTAAATTCTAGTGCATTTTTTTGTACTGTATCCAGTGATGAGTCAGGTAACTGCGGTGAAATTGCAATAAGCTCAGCCCCATGCGCTTTAAAATCAGGAAGTAGGGCGTTAAATGCTTTAAGCTCTAAATTACAATAAGGGCACCATCCGCCACGATAGAAGCTTACTACAATGGGGCCTTTAGCGAGTAAGTTACTTAACTTTATTGCTTTACCGTTTTGGTCAGGTAAAGTGAAATCAGCAACTTTATCGCCAATACGAAGGGCTTTATCGGCAATATGCTTTGAGACTAGTAGTTCTGTGGTTTGGTTCATTACGTCAAGTATATCGCTTGGCATTTTAGCTTTTTTTTGCTCTTCATAAGCTGCAATCTGTGCGGTTAAATTCATAATGAATTCCTTACTAAGTTGAATTACTATTGAGTATAGTGTTTTGTTTATTTAAATAAACAGTGAAAAACTAAAAGCTGTATTCGAAAATATTAAATAAAGGTGAAAGGTTAAATGTATAGCATTAGTGACCTAGAAACATTTATAGCCGTAGTTGAAAATAAAGGGGTACTTGCTGCAGCAAGCGCACAAAGGTTATCACCGGCAACTGTTAGTCACAGGTTAAGTAAACTTGAACGTGAATTGTCCACTGTGCTTGTGTTTAGAGATAGTAGGCGCATTCGTTTGTCACCTGCCGGTGAGGTGTTTTATCGCCGTGTTGGCGCTATTTTAGAGGCGCTACGTGATGCTGAGCACACGATAGGTGCAAAGGGATCATCAGTCAGTGGCTTGCTGCGAGTTACCATGCCGCCTTGGGTGTTTTCGAAGTTTGTGATGCCAAAGCTAAGTGCCTTTGAAGAGCAGTACCCTGATATTAAGCTAGATTTTTTAATTTCAGATAACTTTGTCAATGTCGTAGATGATGCCCAAGATGTTGCCATTCGTGTAGGCAGGCTAAATGATTCGGCGCTACTTTCTAGAAAAATAGTTAATAACCACCGAATATTATGCGTAGCACCAAGTTATGTCAAAAAATATGGCATGCCTGAAAATATAGCGCAATTAAATGATCATCATTGGGTCTGCTTACCGTGGCAGCGTCAACTTAGGCTGCAAAATAGCAATAACGAAATAGTTAACTTTAATGCCAATACTCGTTTTACTATTTCAAACTCCGACAATATGACGCAAGCAACACTTGCCGGACACGGTATTGCAATTAAGTCTAAAATTGCTATTGATGAAGAGCTGAAATTAGGTCATTTATTAGAAGTACTACCGGGATCTTTAGCTGACAACCATGCACCAGTATGGTTTTTACGACCACAAAATAGTTTAACTACTCGAAAAACAGAAGTGTTTTATGAGTTTATGCGGTCATTATTTGAGAGCTAAATGGCAAGGGATTAACATTTGGTAGCAAAATAAATATAAGTTTAACAAATTATCTTGTAATTAATGGTAAAACTCGTAATCTAAGCTTAATAACAATAAAAATAAGTGGTTAAGGATGACAAAAAAAAATTCACTCACGGCCTCTTTTTTAGGACTGTCGACGCAATTGCGTCGATTTGTTTCGCGAATTGTTGCACCGGATGATGTAGAAGATATTGTTCAAGAAACGTTTATTAAAAGTTATGAGGCTGATTTAAAAAAAGATATTAAGTATGCCCGTAGTTATATGCTTCGAACAGCAAAGCACTTAGCGCTCAATCATGTTGCTAAATGGGATAATAAATATAATGACTCACTTGATGAAGGTAGTGAGTATCAGCAGGCATTAAGCTCATTGCAGTTAGAAGACGAAGTTACCTCAAAAGAGCGCTTTTTATTATTTTGCCGAGCAACAGAACAATTAAGCCAATCAGTACGTAAATGCTTTATTTTGAAAAAAGTTTACGGTATGAGTCAAAAAGAAATCGCTCAACAAATGCAGCTCAGTGAAAGTACGGTTGAAAAGCATATTGCTAAAGGATTATTGCAATCAATGCAGTACATGCAAGCTCATGAACATATTGGCCGGCCGCGGTCGTTTAGTGAACAAGGGCAGGCTCCTGCTAGGAGGGTAGGAAAATGAGTAACATTCATCAATTTTCGTCTAAAGACGCCATTCAAGCTCAAGCCAGTCGCTGGATAAGTGCTATGGATAGAGGCTTAAGCCAAAAAGAAAGAGCTGGTTTCCAAGTATGGGTTGCACAAAGCTCTCATCATCAAGACGCTGTATTTGAACTTGCTCAACTCTGGGACGACATGAGTGTGCTTAATGAGCTAAGTAGTTTATTTCCAAATAAATCAATTAATACTAAGTCTCCATTTTTTGCACGGTACACTATGGTGGCAAGCTTTTTTGCATTTTTATTATTGGCTAGTTTTATGTTTATTAACTTAGATGTATGGCCTGATAATGAAAAAATGAAAGCTAAGTATAGTAAAATTTATCGTATAAAAGTAGGCGAGCAAGCAACTTACGTGTTACCAGATAGCACCATCGTTCAACTCAATACCAATAGTTTGTTAGAAGTTGCTTATACTCAAAACCACAGACAACTTATTTTAACTCGTGGTGAAGGGCGTTTTAATGTTGCCAAAGATGCTTCGCGACCATTTACTGTAATGGCGGGTGATAAAGATTTCACTGCATTAGGGACGGTTTTTAATGTTCAACGCAATGCAGTCAATGATTTAGAGCTGGTGGTTACAGAAGGTAAAGTGATGATCACTGCGCCCAATATAGAAGTTAATGCGAGTGATTTCTCCGCACTTCAAGGTGCCAGTAATGATACTGAAAAAGTAAAAATTATTAATGCTAGTATTGTCACCTCTGGTGAAAAAGTATTAATTAAAGAAAGTAAAACAAAAAGTATTAACCGATTATCAGTTGATGATATACAGCGAGATCTTGCATGGCAACAAGGCATGTTGATTTTTAATGGTGAGCCATTAAGTGAAGCATTACAGGAAGTAAGCCGATATACAGCAACTCGTTTTAAGCTTTCTGATCCCGCTTTAGGAAGTCTAAAAGTGGCAGGCGTGTTTAAGGCTGGCGATATTATTGGTTTATTAGATAGTTTACAGGCCAACCTCGCAATCGAGCATGAACGTTTAGGCGAGCATATCGTTAGTCTAAAACAGGGCGATCATAGTTAGGCGGTGAGAAGTTAAGTAATCACAATAATCAAATTAAGATGTTGCTATGGTTGAAACGAAAAGTAAAAAAATAATTAAAAAAAAGAAGTTTAAATGTAGCGGATTTTTCTATGTGAGCTGTTTGTATAAACTGCGCAGTAACCAAACGTATACTCGATGTGGGTTAATGCCTTTGCTTGCTTTAGCAATAAGCTATAGTGCTCAGGCCATAGCCGAAAATGCACCGATGATACAACTTGACATAAAAGCGCAGCGAGCAGACCTAGCCTTAATAGAATTTGCAAAACAGACTGAACAAACAATCGTTTTTTCTTTTGACTTAGCTAAACAATACCAAGCTCAATCTGTGTTTGGGTATTATTCACAGCTAGATGCACTTACCACTATGTTAGAACGAACTGAACTCGCTGCGGTTGTTGATCAAGATGGTTTACTGAGTATAAAACTCAAACAAATCAATAGGAATGATAACAACATGAAAAAGCTTTCAGGAGTCAGTGCTGCTGTATTACCTCTTTTAATGGCCACCAATAGCCAAGCGGTTAACGCACAAGAGCAAGGCGCAGATGAAAACATAGAAAAAATCGCTATTGTCGGTAGCCGTGTAGCCGGGCGTTCAGTGGAAGATTTACCTGTTCCTGTTGATATTTTAAGTGCTGAGGCACTTGAAAACACAGGTCAAACTGAAGTGGGCCGTATGTTACAAGCTATCGCGCCTTCATTTAACTTTTCAAGTTCATCAATTAGTGATGGCACCGATGCTCTTCGTCCTGCCACATTGCGTGGTTTAGGACCAGATCAAACCTTAGTACTTATTAATGGTAAGCGTCGCCTCAAGCCAGTATTATTCATATTAACACCTCTGTAGGGCGCGGTACTGCGGGCACTGATATGAATGCGATTCCTGCGGCCGCAATTAAACGAATTGAAGTTTTACGTGATGGCGCAGCGGCACAATATGGCTCAGATGCTATTGCGGGTGTAATAAATATTGTTTTAAAAGATGCTGAAGAAGGTGGGAAAGCGGCGATTAATTATGGTCAATACTCAGAAGGTGATGGCGAAACTGTTAATGTGGATTTTAACAAAGGCTTTGCCCTTGGTGATGATGGCTACTTAAATACGACAATTAACTACCGCGATCGTGCCCCAACTAATCGTGCTGGTTTACATGGTTCTTGTCAGTTTTATGGTTGTACTGAGCTTGACGATGGTACGCTTTTAGCTGGCGATCCGCGTGAGTTAACCGTAGAGCGTGACACATTTAGAATTGGTGATGCAGATTCTCAACAATTCTCTTTAATCGTTAATTCAGGATATGAGCTTGCTGGTGGTGAGCTTTATAGTTTTATTACCTATTCAAGTCGTGATAACGAATCAGCGGCATTTTTCCGCCATAATGCAAATGCGGATGGCAACCCAGTTTTACAAGATGGTGATGCAACTATTCCTCTTGGCTTTTTACCAAAAATAAACACGACTATTGATGATGTTTCGTATAATTTTGGTTTTAAAAAAGAATTTGATAACAGTTAAAGCATAGACTTTTCATATACTTATGGTGAAAATAGTATAGATTATACGACCAGTGATACCATTAATGGCTCATACGCTAATTTACTACGCTATGAGCAAGGATTAAGTGCTGATGAAATTCGTGCCGCCATTCCTCGAGAAGCTTACGCTTATGGCATGGAATTATCATTGCAAACCTTAAATCTCGATTATACAAAAGATTATGATGATTATTCATTAGCGATGGGCGCGGAGCTGCGTACCGATGAGTACCGTATTCTAGAAGGCAGTGAATACGCCTACCGTGATTATGATAGCAATAACGGTGTGAACATTTATGAAGGACTCAGCGGTGGTGTTGGTAGTGAAAATGCTGCGGGTGGCACGCAAGGTTTTGGTGGTTCATCACCGGCATCATCGGTCGATGAGTCTCGCGATGTGATTTCGTTTTATTTAGATGCTGAGGCCTACATTATTGACGATGTGATTCTCTCCGGCGCGCTGCGTTATGATAACTATAAAGGCTTTGGTGACACGGTTAACTTTAAGTTAGCGGGTAACTGGTCAATGACCGATGATGTGTCGTTACGTGGTGCGGTTAGTACAGGGTTTAGAGCGCCATCTATGCAGCAACTATACTTTAATAATATTAGTACGCAGTTTGTTGTTGATTCAAATGGCGACCTTGTTGCAGAAGAGGTAGGCACATTTAGAAACGACAGTACACTTGCACAAAGTATTGGTATTCCAGAGCTTAAAGAGGAAAAATCACAAAATTACAGTCTTGGTATTGTTTATAATATGACAAGCAATATTAATATCACGGTTGATTACTACTCGATTGATATCGACGACCGAATTGTGATTAGTAATCGCTTAGGCAAAGGCTTATCATCAACACTTGATGCTGCACTTGTAAGCTCGGGAGCAGGGGCTGGTCAGTTTTTCTTAAATGGGGCTGATACGGAAACTCAA
>NZ_JBQSVO010000021.1:0-36072 GCF_052376275.1 Pseudoalteromonas sp. AOP7-A1-14
CACTGTAGGTGCTGGTGTTGTAGCAACTATCGTTAAGTAATAATTAGCTTAGCTAATTTACTTACTAAAAAGGTCACTTAGGTGGCCTTTTTTAATGCCTATAGAAAAGTTAGAAGGTATTGTGCTGTGTTTAGTTTTAGTGCAAGGGAGCAGTGGCCGTAGCCACTAAAAAAGAGCACCGGAGTGCTCTTTTATTTGTAAATAAACACCTTTTAAAAAGCAAAGTCCCAGGTAACGCTTGCTACACGGCCAGTGCCTGCAAAGTAGCTAGCTGCAGAAGGGTTAGTTTGACTGTAATAGGTGATATAAAACTCATCAGTTAAGTTATCAACGCCTAGGCTAAATGCTCCATATTGCTGAGTTTGATAATTAACTGATAAATCAACTGTGATGTAGCCATCAAACTCACCGCCGGTGTTAAAGTCACGATCAAATAGTTTATTAACTTGTAGGCGGCTATTTATGCTATTGGGCCACTGTTGTTGCCAGTATAGGTTTAAGCGAGTTGGCGATATATTGCTGCCACCTAAATCGCTTTCCACTATACCATCTGCATCACCGTCATATTGGCCATTAGTGTCCGCGTAGTTAGCACCAAAAGTTGTGTTGTCATTTAAGTAATACTGGGCACTTGCTTCAAAGCCATCAATTTCAGTACGTTCACGCTCTACGCTATAAATACCATCACTATCAGCCTCTAAGCGAGCGCCTAAATCAGAGTCAGACTCAAAGTAACCGGCTTTAAAATTAAAGCTATTATTAGCGTACTCAAGACCCACTTCGCGGTTATCCGAAATAACCGGCTCAAGATTTAAAAAGTTATCCACTGCCAGATTGGGTTGATTGATCCCTCGTAAAACTCGGCCTACATCCGCCATACTAAAGCCTTCGCTGTAGCTTGCATAAAAGCGTAAGTCATCTGTTACTTGATACACAACCCCCACATTGCTTAATAATTCGTTAAAGCTCGGTTCACCGCCTTCTACAAATTGGCTACCGTAAGAAGCAAGAGTAGTAAAGTCAGCAACTTTTAATTTACCGTACTCATAACGTGTACCGACATTAAGTGTCCAATCTTCAAAGCCATCAAAACGTAATTGTGCAAAAGGAGCGGCGTTATTAAATTTGGTTTCGGGTACCCAATTACGGCCTGTCTGCGAAAGCTCTTGATAGGTTTCATCACTTAACAAATCAAGCCCTGTAACCAAATCAAAATTACTGTCTGCTAAGTTATCTTTGGCGTAGGTTAGGCGGCTACCAAACTTTTGTGATTTATTTTGTGATTGATCAAAAATATCATCACCGAAAGCCGGATCTTGGAAAGTCGCAAAATTACCACCGCCATACATTGCGGCAAAATCTTGCATAAATACTTGCCAAGAGAGCGTGCCGCCAGCAATATTCGTATTGTTGTAGTCAAAGGTAAGTGTTGTTACACGGTTTCGTGGTGCTTCACCTTCAATATCATTTTTTTCAGCAGTCGTTGGTAGATCGTTTTCTGGGTCACCACTTACTGCAACATAATCACCATTACCCTCCATATTGTAATGGTTAACCATCATTTTTATACTTTGGTTGTCGTCCAGCTGGTACTTAGCTTTTAAAAAAAAATCGAGACTTTGAGAGTCTTGGGTATCGCCTTGGCTACCATCAAGGCCGACTAAATCGCCATTACCATCGCGATACATCCCGGTGCTACGTGCTGAAACGCCACCCACTAAGCTTAAGTCATCTTTTTCTTGACTGAATAAATAGCTGGTTTTGTAGCTTTGACTGTCACTGCCACCCGAGGTTGGCGTACTAAAGCCGGCACTTACTTGATGAGTATCATCGCCTGGTGTTTTAGTGATGATATTTATAATACCGCCGCTGGCACCCATACCTTGAATTGCATTAGCGCCGCTTATTACCTCAATGCGTTCAATCATAGCTGCATCAATAGTATTACCATCACGTGAACCATTACGTAGTGGGTTTGTCTGCGGGACACCATCAATCATATAAAGAGGTTCACGACCACGTAATGTCTCACCTGAACCGGTCATTTTTTGGCGACTAGGCGAAAAGCTAGGTAATAAGTTACCGAGGATTTGTGAAATATCTTGTGTATGAGCGAGCTGCTTGGCAATGTCTTCTGCGCTAATAACATTAATCGTCGCAGGTACGGTGCTAACCGGTGCTGTACTTCTAGTAGCAGATACTGTGATCCGTTCAATATCTGCTTGAGAGTTAGCCACTGCAGCTAATGGAGTAAGTAGAAAAGGTAAATATTTAATGCTCATGAATTACTGTTACTTGTTATGATAGTAATAATTATTCGTATTTATATATTTGTTTGCTTGTATAATCAATAGCAAACATTTAAAGGTTACTCAAAATAAACATCGATTGATAATAATATTAATTTAATTCATTGTTATAAATAGTATTAATAGCCGTAACTTGCTTAGATATAAATTTACATTGGTAAAATAACTATGTCCGAAATGGACTATATTGTTTAAAGCCATTGATAAGCCCATTGATAAGCCCATTGTCGGTATTCTTGAAGTGAGTGATGAATAGCCAAGTGATTTTCTCGCGCACTGGATGGTTACCGTTAACAGTTGTAATAACACCATTGCTAAAGCGTAGTATTTTCAATACAGCAATCATCAATGGGTGATGTAAGTGTAATCAAATACATTACCTTTGATAATCGTTGTATTAACTTTAATTTGAGCCTGTGATACTAAAGAAGCAGAAATTCCCGGGGGAGATAGGTACGAACTATCTTGAAAATACCAGTAGTTACCTAAACTTATATATTTGTTATAATATTAGTCATACGCGCGATTAGCATTATAATGAGTACCCTATGGAACATGAGCAAGACAGCAATCTCACACTGCCTTTATTTCTTTTTGATGACACCTTAAACACCCGAGATATTGAGCAACCAGATTTATTAATCAACGTTTCTCTTGATGAAACGTTACTCACACAGCTGTGCCAAAATCCAAATGCCGATAGTAGTATCGCAATTAATTTAGCTGACTATCAGTTAGACATGCTTAACAAGCAGTTTAGTGAACTTTTAGAGCAACCACACCAAGCGCAACTTACCTTAACGCAAGGGCCCTTACTAAGTGCTTTACTAACTACAGAAGATGAGCGTTCTTTTGTTTCACCGCAAGTGGATATGATGCCCACTTTTGATTTAGGTGATGAGGTAGAGTAAACAAATGAGAAAGAAGTTATTTTTAATCGTTTCCTTGATGGTGTTAAGTGGTTGTGCTTACTTAAGTGCTGCTCATTACGATGAGTTGTTCGGCCCAGAGCAAACTCGACAACGTATGGTCCAAGAAAATACGGGCGCTGGTGCTGAGTATTTACAATACGTAAAACCGGTGCTTGATACACGCTGTGTGGTTTGTCATGGCTGTTATGACGCACCATGTCAATTAAAGCTGTCATCCCCAGAAGGTATTGATCGTGGCTTAAGTAAAAAGCGCATATATAATGGCACTCGGTTATTTGCCTCTGAGCCAAGCAGATTATTGTATGATGCGACTAATACTGCTCAGTGGCGTGAAAAAAACTTCAGCCCAGTTCTCAATGAGCGCACCCAGACTGAGCAGGCCAACTTGGCAGACTCTGTGTTATATAACGCTTTGGTGTTAAAGCAAAGTTCGCCTTTACCTGCTGAAGATGTACTTGATGATGAATTTGACTTTAGTCTAAACCGCGAACAAACCTGTGCAACTATGGGCGAGTTTAACCACTTTGCAAGCAACAAACCGCATGCAGGTATGCCGTATGGCTTACCTGGTGTTTCTCGAAGCGAATTTCAGCATCTTGAAAAATGGCTTAAGAACGGCGGCAAGATGGCGCATATAAAAGCACCAAGTAAAGCGGTATTATCACAAGTTAAACGCTGGGAAAGCTTCTTAAATCAAGATGGCTTAAAGTATCAACTTGCCGCACGTTATATTTTTGAACACTGGTATTTAGCGCATATTTACTTTCCTGAAGATGGTCCTAAAAGCTTTTTTAAATTAGTGCGCTCAACCACACCTCCAGGGCAAGAAATTAATTTAGTAAATACGCGAAGACCTTACGATGACCCAGGTGTAGAGCGTGTTTATTATCGTTTAATGCAAGAACGCTCAACTATTTTAGCAAAAACACATTTACCGCTATCTTTAGATGACAGTAAGCTAGCGCGTTTAAATCAGCAGTTTATAGAACAAGATTATAAAGTTGAAAAGCTACCTAGCTATCGAGTCGATGTAGCTTCTAACCCGTTTAAAACATTTTCTGCTATTCCGGTAAAGTCTAAATATCAATTTATGCTTGATGAATCTGAGCTAATAATTATGGGCTTTATTAAAGGACCAGTCTGTCGTGGTCAGATAGCACTGAATGTAATAAATGACCAATTTTGGGTTGCCTTTGCAGATCCTGATAAAGTGGCCACACCAGCAGTTGATGAAATGTTATTGCAGCACGAAGATGCATTGGAACTTCCTGCGGCAGAAGAAAGTAATGCGCTACCTATCTCAAGTTGGGTTAAGTATTCAAAACGCCAAAATCAATACCTCAAAGCTAAAGCTGAACTAGCGGATAAGATATTTAAGGACGACGAAAACCTTACTACAGATATGTTATGGCAGGGTGAGGGCATTAATAAGAATGCGGCATTGACTATATTCCGCCACTTTGACAGTGCTACCGTAGTTAAAGGGCTAATAGGCCAAGAACCAAAAACTATGTGGGTACTAGACTATGCATTATTTGAGCGTATTCATTACTTATTGGTCGCAGGCTTTGACGTATACGGTAATGTTGGTCATCAACTGATCACGCGACTTTATATGGATTTCTTACGTCTTGAAGGAGAACAAAACTTTTTAGCGTTTTTACCAAAAGAAGTACGTAAAGAGCTTAAAGCAAATTGGTACCGTAAAGCACCATTAAGCTTAACCGCATTTTTTGAAGACAGTAAAGAGTTTAGTCAGCCTACAGGTATTGCTTACAAGACAAATGAACACCAGCACGAGCTGTACGGCTTAATTAAAAAAGCATTAAAACCAGTTTTAAGTCCGCGTTATGATTATAAAAAAGTACCTAAGGATCTGCAGGCAATTAATACTATGCCGGCAAAAGCGATTAACTTATTACCGCAAGTATCATTTGTGCTAGTTAAAGAAGGTGATAACGAGCATGCAGCTTATTCAATAATTCACCACAACGCACACTATAATATCTCTAGTTTATTAAACGAAGAGGGGCAACGTGCATATAGTGAGGATACAGTAACAATAGTACCTGGCTTTATTGGCGATTACCCAGAAGCAATTTGGTATTTGCACAATGAACAGCAAGTGTCAGAGTTTGCAAAGCAAATGCCGCTGTTAAAAACTGAACAAGATTACCGTGATTTAAAAGCTGAGCTGGCTATTCGCCGAACTCATCCACAGTTTTGGCAATACAGCGATATTTTGCACCAAGTTGCCAAACAGTACCGCGAAATAGAATACGGACTGTTTGATTATAATCGCCTAGAAAACCGTTAATGCACACACTTGTTTTTGACAAACCCCAGTGACCTCGCTGGGGTTTTGTTTGCTAACAGGTTATGACTAGCCATCGCGGGCTAACTCAGGTATTTTTATTGAAATTCAAATATTAAGTTATCACTCACTAAGGTTAAAACGTGCCCTTAATTCAACTAAAAAATGTCCATGCCAGTTTATCTTTCCAACCAGATCAAGCGTTTCTTTTAAAGAATATTAATTGGCATGTAGCACTTGATCAGCACTGGGTATTGCTTGGCAAAAATGGCGCGGGTAAATCTGCACTCAGTGCATTATTGGTGGGTAATGCCAAGATCATTGAAGGGCAGCGAACTGAGGATGATGTAAGCTATCAAATTGTTTCGTCGCAAACGCAAAAAGAGCTCATTAACGAAGAACTACTTTGTAACCAAGATGATATTTTAGATGGAAAAACCAAAGCGCGAACGGTGCAAGATATAATCGCACAGCACAGCGCGGATAACCCATTGTTTGACCATACACTTTGCCAGCGTTTAATTGATGATTTTGACTTCGAACCATTATTAACTAAGCAGTTCAGAGCACTTTCTACCGGTGAAACTCGAAAGCTAATGTTAATTAAAGCACTGAGTAGTAACGCGCAATTAGTCATATTAGACGAGCCTTTTGATGGTCTTGATAGCAGTATGACCGAAAAGTTAAACGCTTTTTTAACTGAGCTTAGCGCTCGTACTTGTATGGTATTCGTGCTGAATAGATTAGATGAAATTCCTGCTTTTATTAGCCACTTTGGTTATGTGGATAATGGCAAGTTAGTACATCAGCTTAGCCACCCGGATATGCAGCAACGCGCTGATTTATTTAAGCTAATGCACTTACAGCAAACAACACTAACCATACCTAATAAAGACAGCTCACACAGCGCCCCCATATTTACCAATAAAACACTAGTAAAGCTAACTCAAGGCCATGTTAAATATGCTGATAAGTCTATTTTTTCACAGCTTGATTGGACTATTAATAAAGGTCAGCATTGGCAGTTAAGTGGTAAAAATGGCTCAGGAAAAACATGTCTACTTAATTTAATCACCGGTGATAATCTGCAGTGTTACAACAACGACATTGAAGTATTTGGTTTTAAACGCGGCAGCGGCGAAAGTATTTGGGATATAAAGCAACATATTGGTTATATATCTAATGCGCTGCATATGGATTATCGAGTGAGTATTTCTGCGCTTAACACAGTTATTTCAGGCTTTTACGACAGCATTGGCTTATATCAACAAGCGACCCAAAAGCAGATAGACCTAGCAACCCAATGGCTGGAGTTATTAGGTTTGAGTAAACTTAAGAGCAGCTCGTTTTCAACGCTTTCGTATGGGGATCAACGCATGCTACTGATTGCACGGGCTATGGTTAAACACCCCACATTACTTATCCTGGATGAGCCATGTTTAGGGCTTGATGAAGCAAACCGCCAGCGGGTATTACTACTGATTGAAAAAATATGTGCCGCAGGCAGCAGTACCGTAATTTATGTAAACCACCATGCAAAAGATAAAATAGCCGGCATAGTACACTATTTAGATATGGCAGATTTTAAAGCGTAGGTTGTTTTAATTGTTTGTTTATAAATGTATGACAGCGTGTAATGTATGCCGTTCTTAAGTGCTATTAACCAGCTAAATGGGACAGAATAAGCTGTTATATTTACATCATATAAAGGAGTTACCGTGAAGAGTGTACTATTAATCCTTAGTTTAGTTTTGTTTAGCTTAAATACATTAGCTGACACTTTACCTTCTAAGGAAAAAGCAAAAGAATTAGCTAAAAGTGTTATGGCAGAAATGGGCAAAGGTAATATGGAAGCAGGAACTAAGCTTACAAAACCTTACCTCATAGTTCCAGATGATGAATACTTTGCGTTAATCGATCAAATGAAGATGCAGCAACCTGTTATTGAACAGCGTTTTGGGAAAACTATTAGTGTAGAAGTAGCTGCTATAGAAGAAGTTGGCGAATCTCTAATGCTAATATTGTATCTCCAAAAATTTGATAAACATGTTCTTCGTTGGAAGTTTTATTTTTATAAACCTCGTAATGAATGGGTATTAAATACATTCACGTTTGATGATCAAATTCAATCAATGTTTCAGATCCAGTAAACATAACAAGCAATCAACAGATAGTAGAGGGTCAGATATTGACTTCAGATATCATGTTATTGACTGAGTATTTTCGTTATATAGTTACCTGTTAGAATCTTTTTTAGGGAATATAAACGCTTAAGTTGAGCTGCCTAAGCGTTTATATCCTTCATTGACGTTTAATCAAAGGCGAGTGATAGTAAAGCCTTGGTCTTTAAGTTGTTTTAATAAACCGTGCTTTTCAGGCAGGTGTAGCGCGCCTATGGCGATAAATAGTTTTTCTTTGCCTATGCGTGGAGTGAGGCTTTTAACCCAATTATCGTTGCGCTCAATCAGCATCACTTGTTCGCTAATTTCACCGTAATTACTGTCATCAAAGCTGGTGTTGTAATAATCAGTAAGGGTATCCATATCGCCCGTTTTCCATGCATTGACTAAGTTTATAAAGTAGCTTTCTACGTCGGCGAGTTGTTCAAAGGTTTCTTCAATCATTTCGTTACTAAGTAGCGATAAGTTAGTGAACATTTCCATTTGATACTCAAGCGTTTCTAGCTCACCAATGGGAATGTTTTTACTTTTAGCATAAGTAATCACTTGCTTATCGATACCATTTTGCTCAGAAAAGCCGGCTTCTTGAAATTCAATTTGCATCATAGTGACCATTACGGCCCACGGTGCAAACTTATCGAACATGGCAATATCTATTGATTTATTTTTAAAGTAATCAGTGAGCTTTTGGTAATTTTGCTGTGATAATTGAGATTGTAGCTTGTGGCCGTTTTTAAGCATCATAAATGGCATTGAACGGCGCTGCATTTCAGCAGGGCTAATGGTACTGATATCAACTTCAACAATTACTTTTTCGCTGGCATTTATGGCGTTGGTTACTTTTTTAGACAGTCCTTTCATGGTACTGTCGCCAACATGTACAGTGCCAAATAAATACGACTTAACCCCTTCTTTTTCAATTTGCCACAAGGCAGGTTCAGCATTACTAGCAAAACTCGTTAGTAGTAGTGTAAAAGTTAAGTAGGCTGTTAAGCGTGGCAAAATATTCATAATTTTCCTTAATAGATAAAAAGCAGAGTGAGAGGTACCCAACCACCTCAAGATGCATAATTTAGCGTTTCACAATGCCAGCCCCTTTATAGAAGTAACAACGATGAAAGTAAGTGTCTGTGTAACGCCCAACGGGCTGGTTTACGTTATTAGTTAAAAAACGACTATTATTTGCAGTCAATACCTTGCTTAAATCGCTTTTAATGCCATCTGAAATTCGTATCTTCGGGTGGTTTAAGTATAAATACTACCTTAATTTTTGTTATTCGGTAATGTAATAAGCAGGAAAAATGTGACTTAACTTGATGATGAGCGTTGATCTCAAAGCGACAAGCAACACGATAAATAAACCAACACTATAGGCTAAAGTAAAAGCGGATTATTTAAATACGGCTAAATGCAATTTTTTAGTTTGATAAAAAATAGGACTAGACATTAATCCGCCACTCAAAAGCTCGATGAGCACATAATAGGGTTCAATACTTAAAGAGTTACTTAAGCGAAGCTACTTGCTTACTGTGATGCGTTATTACTTTTTAATTCGTTTTATTTTTAAAAATTAATCAAACCATAAAAAAGCCTATTAGCAGGTATGAAATATCATTTCTTAGCTATATGAGAGAAATAAATCTACTCATTTATTTTTATTAGATTTTTATGCCTTTTAAATGCGTTGGGAAAGGTTTTATTAGATTGTTTTTAGGTTGACTTAAAAGCACCATCGCGGTAATAATACATAAACACAGCGAAGAAATATGATTACTTCGCAATATTGAACAAGTTAATGAACAAACTTTGGTATTAATTACATGCTTACTAACGCACTAAACCTAGTCCTGATTAACATCGTGGTGATTATTATTACCGCGGGGGCTACTTAGTGCTTTAAAAAAGATAAGCATTAGAGAGCCCCCCGCACTTAACAAGTTCGGGGGGCTTTTTAGTTTTAAGGTTTTTAGTTTAAAGCAAGTATTACATGTATATCACTGAGGAATGAGGATAAATTAATGACAGGCGCAGAGTTAACAATCGATTTATTAGCCAAGCATGGCGTAAATGAGGTGTTTGGTTATCCCGGTGGAGCCATCATGCCGATTTACGATGCTTTGTATGGCGCGCCAGTTAAACACTACTTAACGCGTCATGAGCAAGGTGCTGGATTTGCTGCAGTGGGTTTTGCACGTAGTACGGGTAAGTTAGGGGTGTGTTTTGCAACTTCAGGCCCAGGCGCTACCAATTTAATTACTGCTCTTGCTGATGCAATGATGGATTCAGTACCGTTACTTGCAATCACCGGACAAGTACCGACAGCGGCAATCGGCTCTGATGCCTTTCAAGAAGTAGATGTATTAGGTATGTCTTTGTCGTGTACTAAGCATAGTTACATGGTGGAGCGCCCAGAAGATTTAGCCGAAACACTACAAGAAGCCATACACTTAGCGCAAAGCGGTCGTCCGGGTCCTGTATTAGTTGATATCCCAAAAGATATTCAAATGGCGCAAGTGCCTTTTCATCCATGGCTTGCTGCAGAAGATGATTTACCAGAGCTTGATTTAAACCAAGTAGCTATTGCCAACCAGTTATTAAGCGAAGCAAAACAGCCCGTTGCCTATGTAGGCGGTGGTGTACAAGCCGCGGGTGCACAAACTGAGTTAATGCAGTTTTTAGAAAAAACCCAGATGCCGGCGGTATCAACTTTAAAAGCATTGGGCAGCGTGTTACCTGATTATGAGTTTGATTTAGGGATGTTAGGCATGCATGGCGGCCAAGCGGCCAATTTAGCTGTGCAAGAGTGCGATGTTTTAGTGTGTATAGGTGCGCGATTTGATGACCGTGTTACCGGAAATTTAGCTAAATTTGCAGCTAAAGCGAAAGTTATCCATTTAGATATCGACGCTGCAGAAATAGGTAAAAGAAAGCCTGTAGAAGCCTCGTTAATTGCAGATTTAAAAGTCTCGTTAGTGCAACTTGAATGCTTTGTTACTGATGCACAGTGGCGAGAGCATAATAAAGAAATGATGACTAAGCATGCGTGGCGTTACGATTACCCAGGTGAAAAAGTATTTGCCCCTTATTTACTTAATCAGTTAAGTCAGCGTATGCCAAAAGCAGGGGTTGTTTGTTGTGATGTTGGTCAGCATCAAATGTGGGTGGCGCAGCACATGAAGTTTTCACACCCGAGTAACCACTTAAGTAGCGGCGGCGCAGGTACGATGGGCTTTGGTTTACCTGCGGCAATTGGTGCGCAAGTAGCACGGCCTGATGATTTTGTTATTACGGTTTCAGGTGATGGCTCAATCATGATGAACATTCAAGAATTAGCGACTATTCGTCGTAATAACTTACCAGTAAAAATACTTATTTTAGACAACCAACGTTTAGGCATGGTACGTCAGTGGCAAGAGCTGTTTTTTGATGGCCGCTACAGCGAAACTAATTTATCGGACAACCCAGATTTTGTGCAGTTAGCAGCGGTATTTGGTATTCCTGGGCAAACCGTTACGCATGCGAATCAAGTTGACGATGCCATTACTGCGTTGG
Organism: Pseudoalteromonas sp. AOP7-A1-14; assembly: GCF_052376275.1. Taxonomy (NCBI): domain Bacteria; kingdom Pseudomonadati; phylum Pseudomonadota; class Gammaproteobacteria; order Alteromonadales; family Pseudoalteromonadaceae; genus Pseudoalteromonas; species Pseudoalteromonas sp. AOP7-A1-14. The sequence continues at coordinate 11,288 of NZ_JBQSVO010000021.1, forward strand.
TTGAAAGTACAGGCCCTTATATTGTTCATGCTTGTATTGATAATAAAGAAAATGTCTGGCCTTTAGTTCCCCCTGGTGCGGCCAATGATGAAATGATGACGGAGAGAGCACAATGAAACATGATTTAACCATCACATTAAAAAATCAAAGTGCTGCTATTGAGCGCTTTTTACGTGTAGTGCGCCACCGCGGCTTTGAATTAAACGACTTACAATTATCAATGGATGACGGTTGTTACCAAGTAGCAATGAGCGTTGATAGTGACAAACCTATTTATCTATTAACCAGTCAACTTAGTAAGCTGGTGGATGTAAAGCAGGTCACTCTGCAGGAAAATATACAACAGCAAGCAATGTAAGTTGTTTGCTAGTTAAGAAAGACTATAAATACAAAGTAGACTAAGCAACGACTTAGCTAACTAATTGAATTTCAGAATGAGGACGCAGTAGGTAACTGCTGCAAAACAGAGGTAACTATGGCTAAATTAAGAAGTGCAACAACTACCGAGGGTCGTAAACGCGCAGGTGCACGTGCATTGTGGCGAGCCACCGGCATGACAGATTCTGACTTTGGTAAACCGATTATTGCAGTGGTAAACTCATTTACCCAATTTGTACCCGGGCATGTGCACCTTAATCAGCTAAGTGAATTAATGGCTGACACCATTAAAGATGCCGGCGGTATCCCCAAAGAATTTAATACCATTGCCATTGATGATGGTATAGCAATGGGGCATGGCGGTATGTTGTATTCATTACCTTCGCGCGACTTAATCGCAGACTCTGTCGAGTACATGGTGAATGGTCACTGCGCCGATGCGATGATCTGTATTTCTAACTGCGATAAAATTACTCCAGGCATGATGCTGGCGTCATTGCGTTTAAACATTCCGGTCATTTTTGTATCGGGCGGACCAATGGAAGCAGGTAAAACCAAACTTGCTAACATTGATATCAAGCTTGATTTAGTTGATGCTATGGTTAAAGGCGCTGACACGAACATAAGCGATGAAGATTCAGAGCAAGTCGAGCGCTCAGCATGCCCAACTTGTGGCTCGTGCTCGGGCATGTTTACTGCCAACTCAATGAACTGTTTATTGGAAGCAATAGGCTTGGCATTACCGGGCAATGGCACTACGCTTGCTACCCACAAAGATCGCAAGCAGCTGTATGTTGAAGCCGGCTCACGCATTGTTGATTTATGCCGCGAATATTATCAAAAAGATAACCATGAAGTATTACCTCGCTCCATTGCCAACCGTACTGCATTTATGAATGCCATGGTGGTAGATATTGCCATGGGGGGGTCATCAAATACGGTATTACATTTACTCGCCGCGGCGCAAGAAGCAGGCGTTGATTTTGATATGTCGCACATTGATGCATTGTCTCGTAAAACACCCTTTTTATGTAAAGTAGCGCCAGCGACACCTGAGTATCATATAGAAGATGTACACCGTGCAGGCGGTATGATGGCGGTTGTGCGTGAACTAGGTAAAGCTGGTTTAGTGGATATGTCGGTTAATCATGTGGCCGGTATGACCATGGCAGAATTAGTTAAAAAGTGGGATGCCACAGATCTTAATAACGAAGCGGCGCGAAAGTTTTATCGTGCAGGCCCAGCGGGCATTCGTACCACGAAAGGCATGAGTCAAGAATGTCGCTGGGAAGAAGGTGACAACGACCGTGAAAATGGTTGTATTCGCAGTGTTGAGCATGCTTTTCGTCAAGATGGTGGCTTAGCTGTGCTGTCGGGTAATTTAGCGGTTGATGGTTGTGTTGTTAAAAGTGCTGGGGTAGTAGATGAAATGCTGCATTTTGAAGGCACCGCCGTAGTTTATGAATCACAAGATGAGTCTGTTGAAGGCATCTTAAATGACGAAGTAAAAGCAGGCGATGTAGTGGTTATTCGTTATGAAGGGCCAAAAGGAGGCCCAGGCATGCAAGAAATGCTTTACCCAACTAGTTATTTAAAATCAAAAGGCCTAGCAGAGCAATGTGCACTTATTACTGATGGGCGTTTTTCTGGCGGTACTTCAGGGCTTTCTATTGGTCATGTATCGCCCGAAGCGGCTAGTGGCGGTGTGATTGCTTACGTTGAAAATGGCGACAAAATAGTTATTGATATCGCCAGTCGTGAAGTTACCTTAGCAATAAGCGATGAAGAACTTGAAGTACGCAAACAAAAACAATTAGCCCGCGGTAAGCTTGCTTACAAACCGCTTAACCGTGAGCGTTATGTGTCCTCGGCATTAAAAGCGTATGCATTATTAGCCACTAGTGCTGATAAAGGCGCAGTACGTGATTTAGTCAAACTGGAGGAGCTTAGCTAATTATGGTTTCAGAAGAGCTCGATTATTTTCGCGCTATTATCCAAGCTAATATGGAGCCTTTGGCAAAAGTGACACAGGTCAGCGATATGGCTGACCTAAGTGCTCGCCTTGGTAACCAAGTATGGCTTAAGCGTGAAGACCAGCAGCCAGTATATTCGTTTAAATTACGCGGCGCTTATAACAAACTAGCAAAGTTACCTAAAGGCTCGGTGGTGATCACTGCTTCTGCGGGTAACCATGCTCAAGGAGTGGCGCTAAGTGCGTCGCATTTAGGCCATCAAGCAACGATTGTTATGCCTGTCACTACGCCTGAAATTAAAGTTAACGCAGTGCGTAGCTTAGGCGGTGAGGTAGTATTGCATGGTCATCATTTTGATGCCGCTAAAGCGCATGCTCTTGAGCTTACTGAGCAGCGTAATGGTGTATTTGTGCCACCCTTTGACGACCCTGATGTTATTGTCGGTCAAGGCACTGTAGCGCGTGAACTAATGCAGCAGTTGAACCAACTCGATGTGGTATTTATTCCCGTTGGCGGTGGTGGTTTATTAGCGGGCATGGCGGTGTATATCAAATCACTCAGGCCTGATATTAAAGTTATTGGTGTTGAGGCTGACGAAAGCGCTTGCCTAAAAGCGGCATTAGAAGCTGGTAAACCGGTTGAACTTGAACGTGTTGGCAGTTTTGCAGATGGTGTAGCCGTTAAAATAATCGGTAAAGAGACTTTTCGTTTAGCACAAAAGTTTTGTGATGAAGTGGTCACTGTCAGCGGTGATGAAATATGTGCCGCGATGCAAGATATTTTTGTTTCCACCCGTGCAATTGCAGAGCCTTCAGGCGCGCTTGCTACCGCAGGCCTTAAAAAATGGTGCCAGCAAAGTGGCCAAAAAGGGCTAAGTGTAGCGGCTATTTTATCGGGTGCTAACTTAAACTTTGATCGCTTACGTTATGTTGCTGAACGCACCGCGCTTGGTGAAAAAAACGAAGCGTTATTAGCTGTGACGATTAAGGAAGAAAAAGGTAGCTTTAAGCAATTTTGTGCATCCCTTGGTGGTCGTGCGATTACTGAGTTTAATTACCGTTTTGCAGGACCCGGTGAGGCACAGATTTTTGTTGGCATCGCACTTAGGCAAGGTCAGCAAGAATTGGATGAGCTTAAAGGCGATTTAACCTCAAAGGACTACCAATTTTGCGATTTGTCAGATAACGAACTAGCTAAGTTACACGTACGTTACATGGTAGGTGGCAAAGCCCCAGAGCAGCTACATGAACGCTTGTTGCGCTTTGAGTTCCCTGAATACCCGGGAGCGTTAGCACGCTTTTTAGATACCTTAGGCAGTAACTGGAATATTACCTTATTTCATTATCGTAATCATGGTGGTTCGATGGGGAATGTATTAGCTGGTTTTGCTATTGAGCCAAGCCAATATGATGTATTCAACGAGCATTTAAATCGTTTAGGTTATAACGTGCAAGATGAGACTAGTAATCCATGTTTTACGCAGTTTTTGACCAGCCAGCCAAATGCGGCATTAACGAAGGCGGCAAATCAATAAAGTGATGCTCTTCGCTAGAAGAGCTTACTTATTAAGTTAAATTTTCAGTTAAACTTTATCAGTTTCAGTGCAGGCTTGCTGCCAGTTATAAAGTGTAGTGTCAGAAATTTCACTTTGTTACGTGCGTTGGTTGCAGTCATAGAACGTTTAGTTTTATCAATTGTTAGTTTATATACGACTGATGGTGAGAAAGAGCGTATGATAACGCTATGATTTTTTCATCGCTTACGTTTTATGACCCTTGCTGAACAGTTTACAGCCTTAGATACACTGTTATTTAATACCCGTAGATATTGGCAGTGCACCGCCTTTGATTTCGACCATTTCCCATGGCCTGAATTAAGTGTTGCGGTTGACTCGTTAAGTGATGTGCAAGTGGCTGAACTTGATAGTAACCAAGCTGCGTTATATGACTTTTTTGATCCATACATTCCAGTCCTTAAACAATTGCCAGCGCTATGCCATTTAGAGTCTGAAAAAGCGGCGCGCATTACTTATCCTTTTTGGATAAGTAATGGTATTAAAGGGCGCAAACTTGAGCAGTTACAAGACTTTACTAGTGCTTTAAACAGCAATGATACTCCCGTGCTGGAGTGGTGTGCGGGTAAAGGTCATTTAGGACGGATGCTGGCTTTTAATGGCGCTGCCCATGTGCACAGTATTGAACTACAACAAACCTTATGCGAACAAGGTCAAAAGAGTGCAAAGCAGCAAGGCTTAGCAATGCAGTTTAGTCAAGCTGATGTATTGAGCGATCCTGTTAGCGATTTTTTTAAGCCGCAACTCCACGCTGTAGCACTTCATGCTTGTGGTGCTTTACATCAGCGGTTTATGGAGCATGCAAGTAATGCGGGCACTAAGCAAATAAGTTTATCCCCGTGCTGCTATCACCTGTTTACACCTAATCATTATCAGGCGCTTAGTGTGCAAGCAAAAAATAACGTATTAGCATTGACCCATCGTGACTTAAAGTTAGCTTTACAAGAAACGGTAACCGCACCAACCCGCGTGGCAAAAATGCGTAATATTGAAGTTGAATGGCGACTCGGCTTTGATGCTTTACGTAAATCCGTCACGGGTTCACAAGGGTATGTCAGTGTGCCTTCGGTAAGTAAAGCCATCTTTTCGGATTCATTTAAAGCCTTTTGTACATGGGCAGCAGGTGAAAAGGAGTTGGAAATACCTCATGGTATTGATTACTCAGAGTTTTTATTGAAAGGACAGATGCGCAGAAAGATTACAGATCGAGTTGAACTGGTTCGACATGTGTTCAGAAGAGCCATTGAAATTTGGCTCGTGCTCGACCGTGCTTTATATTTGCAAGAGCGAGGCTATAAAGTCACCGTCAAAACGTTTTGCGAAAAACAATTAACGCCTCGCAATATCTTAATTCAAGCTAGTTTAACGTCACAGACAGCATAAGAGAGCCAATGAGAAAGTTAAAGAATTTATTTGAGAATAATAAACGCTGGGCCGAACGAACAAGTAAAGATGATCCTGAGTTTTTCAAAATTTTATCTATGCAACAAAACCCAGAATATTTATGGATAGGTTGCTCAGACTCGCGGGTGCCCGCTAACGAAATTGTTGATTTGATGCCAGGTGAGTTATTTGTACACCGCAATGTTGCTAACGTCGTTGTACATACTGACCATAACTGCTTGTCAGTGATGCAATACGCTGTTGAAGTGTTAAAAGTGAAGCACATTATGGTGGTAGGTCATTATGGTTGCGGTGGCGTACAAGCGGTGCTTGACGATGCTAAGTTTGGCCTTATTGATAACTGGCTGCGTCATGTGGATGACATTAAAGAAAAGCACATGACGCAATTATATGAAGTACCTGAAAAGAAGCGCCTTGATGCATTAGTTGAGTTAAATGTGATAGAGCAAGTGCGTAATGTATGTCGTACCAATATTGTGCAAGAAGCTTGGAAACGAGGGCAAGAGCTAACTATTCATGGTTGGGTTTATGGCTTAGTTAATGGCCATCTACATGATTTAGAATCCGTTGTGACGTGTACTGATGAAATGGCAGATACTTATAAAAGCGCGGCGAAAAGGGTATTTGACCGTAATATTAAATAATGACCATTCGAGCCGTTACTCTACGCACTTTCTTCGGCGCGTAGAGTAAGTACTTCATAACCATCAGCTGTCACTGCGATAGTGTGCTCCCATTGTGCAGATAATTTTTTATCGCGTGTAACGACAGTCCAGCCATCAGGCTTAGTTTTTATTTTTGCCGCACCTTGATTGATCATAGGCTCAATAGTGAACGTCATGCCTTTTTTGAGCTCGACACCTGTATTGCGTTTACCATAATGCAGTACTTGTGGCTCTTCATGCATTTGCTCGCCAATGCCATGTCCGCAGTATTCTTTAACTACGCTATAACCATTACTATGGGCAAAGTTTGCTATGGCGTTGCCGATGTCACCTAAGCGCACTCCTGGCTTGACCATTTTGATACCTTGCCACATGGCTTGGTAGGTTTTATCAACCAAACGTTTCGCCAGTGGTGATACATCGCCAAGCATGTACATTTTACTGGAGTCAGCAATATAGCCATTTTTCTCCAGCGTGATATCAATATTAACGATATCACCTGATTTCAAAACGCGTTTAGTGTCAGGAAAACCGTGACAAACAACCTCGTTAACGGAGCTATTTAATACATACGGGTAATCGTATTGCCCTTTACTTGCAGGACGTGAGGCGAGCTCATCCACAATATAACGCTCAACTAAATCATTAATTTGCATTGTAGTTATACCGATTTGCACATGCTTATCTAAATAGGTAAATACCTGAGCAAGTAAACGGCCAGATTCACGCATTACAGCAATTTGTTCGGGTGTTTTGATTACGATATTACTCATGTTGAAAGTCCCTTGTAATGACATCACCTTGCGCCAGTTGTTGTTTTAAAATTTCAGCGTAAGTCATGGTCGGGTTAAGCTCCGCAAGCATGCCTATTTTTATCCAGAATTCAGATTGTGAATTGATTGAACGCACCATCGTGCTGCTGGCTTTACGAATTTCTTCGTGGAGTTCGTCGCTAATTTTGACAATGCCCATGAAAGTTACCAATATATAAAACGTATATATATCGTATATTGTTTTGCATGTATTTCAAGTATAAGTTCTTTGATAGTAATAAAACTTAATCCTAAACAAGTGAAGCGGTAAAATACATTAGTGGTGATGCGGGGTATTGGCAGGGATCGCTAATTACTGATAAAAGTGCTTCTTACTTGGTGCAAAAGTTGTGAGTCTATCTTTCACATAAAGATTGCTCTCCTTCGATTGAACTCCTCATTCTTTTCTCTTTATGTTATTAGGTTTTAAGTGGTTTATTCACTAAGAGATTAAGAGGCGCTTCGTTTAAAGAGTAAGAGAATAAAATTTGTGCAAGGGAAGATGAAGCGTGCCTCATAGTCCCTTAGCCGTTAAGGCTGTTCTGTTGATTATGGCTGGTAAGGTAATGATGATTGATGCAGGATGATTTTTACTTTGCCATCGTCACATAATTTAAATACGAAACTCTTATTCACAAAAATGTGGCTGTCATCTTCACCAATAAAGTGAACATTACATTGTACGATTGCTAGATCGCTATGTATGATAAAATCTTCTTTACTATACCAAACCTTCACCCAAGGCTTTAATTTGAAGCCATTATCATTTGGAAAATCGCTGTTTCCGCCAACAAAATAAGATAATGCACCTTCTTTAGTTGGACGAAATGTTTGTTGGCCAAATGTCAGTGTTGGTTTAAATAATACTTTACCATTATCATAATCATAATTTTCAGATAACACTTGTAGTGAAAAAGCTGCCGCATCTCCTCCCTCAGAGTGGACTTTGCCAACTTTAACCACGTTATCACACCAAGTTTGCAGTGCTGTGTGCACCATTTCTTTAGTAAACATAAAGATTCATTCCTCCAATATTATTGAGAGCCACAGAGCTGTTAACTATTAGTTCAGGGCGTAGTTCACTTTCTTAAGTGAATGGGTTATCAGTCTCGTTTAGCTTAAATTTATAGTGTTAGCTTGGTCATAAATTCACTAAATAAAACTGACGACTATGTTTCTTTATTATCTAAATTATTTTGTTTATTTTCGCTTAATTGCTGTTCTAAAAGTTCTACTTTAGCTTCGAGGTCGGTCAGTTTTTCGCGAGTTCGCATTAATACTTGGCTTTGCACGTCAAACTCTTCGCGGCTAACAAAATCCATTTCTGCTAACTTACTTTGTAATGCTTGCTTAGTGCGCCCTTCAATAGTGTCAGCGAGATTTTTTACGCCTTGTGGCATATTGCTCGTGATCTGTTTGGCAATTTCTTCAAGTTTTGCTGGGTTGATCATGTTAGTCCCTCAATGCTAAAAAAGATAATATACCTTATTGGCTAGGCGTAGTGTAGTGATTACGGTAAAATTGCTCGTCTTTATAAAATCTCTTTGGTGGTTATGAAACTCAATCCTAAACAAGATGAAGCGGTAAAATATATAAGTGGTCCTTGTCTTGTACTGGCGGGCGCAGGCTCGGGTAAAACGCGGGTTATTACTAATAAAATCGCCTACTTAGTGCAAAAGTGTGAGTATCAAGCGCGTAATATTGCCGCTGTAACCTTTACCAATAAAGCTGCTAAGGAGATGCGTGAGCGGGTACTGAAAACGCTAGGAAAACAAGAGTCGAAAGGGCTTTGGGTTTCTACTTTCCATACGCTTGGTTTAGAGATTATCAAAAAGGAGTTAAAGACTTTAGGGTTTAAACCGGGCTTTTCGCTGTTTGATGACCAAGATACAAGCCAGTTGTTAGCTGATTTAACCGAAGATGAATTAAAAAAAGATAAAGACTTACTTAACTTACTAAAAATGCAAATTGGTAGCTGGAAGAATGAATTAGTGCTGCCAGAGCAAGCTATTAGAGAAGCTCGCGAGCCACAAAAAGCACTTTTTGCTCAGCTTTATGCTCGCTATAGCACGCAGTTACGTGCATATAATGCACTCGACTTTGATGATTTAATCATGATCCCCACATTGCTATTGTCAGGCAATGACACTTCGCGTGAGCGTTGGCAGCAACGGTTTCGTTATTTGTTGGTTGATGAGTATCAAGATACCAATACTAGTCAATATCAGCTTGTAAAACTACTTGTAGGTGAGCGTGCCCGTTTTACAGTGGTAGGTGATGATGACCAATCGATTTATTCGTGGCGTGGCGCAAGGCCACAAAACCTAGTTTTGCTGAGTAAGGATTATCCCGGTTTACGATTAATTAAGCTTGAACAAAACTACCGAAGTGCTGGGCGTATTCTAAAAGCAGCAAATATTTTGATTGCCAATAATCCTCACGAGTTTGAAAAGAAACTATTTAGTGAGCTGGGTTATGGTGAGCCGATTAAAGTGATTGGCTGTCGTGATGAAGAGCATGAGTCTGAACGGGTGGTGGCTGAGATTATATCGCATAAGTTTATGAAGCGTACCAGCTATAAAGATTACGCTATTTTGTATCGGGGTAATCACCAGGCGCGAGGCTTTGAAAAATCATTAATGAGTAACCGCATTCCTTATAAAATTAGCGGTGGTATGTCGTTTTTCTCGCGCTCAGAAATCAAAGATATGATGGCGTATTTACGCTTATTAGTGAACCAAGATGATGATAATGCCTTTTTACGAGTTGTAAATACTCCAAGACGTGAGATTGGTACGGTTACGCTTGAAAAGCTCGGCACGTTAGCAAATGAAAAACACATAAGTTTATTTGCCACTTGCTTTGATAATGACTTGGGATATCGCTTAAAAGGGCGAGGCTTAAATGCGCTCAATGGTTTTGCTCGTTGGGTCGTGGAGCTTTCGGACAATGCAGTACGCGGCGATACACTCGAAGCGGTAAAAGACTTGATTAGGCAAATTAATTACGAAGCCTATTTGTACGAATCATCACCGAGCGCTAAAGCCGCTGAAATGCGCATGAAAAATGTGTCTGAGCTATATCGTTGGATCACCGATATGCTCACTGGGGATGCTGATAATCCGCCTATGACACTCGTGGAAGTGGTGAGTAAGTTAACCCTGCGCGATATGCTTGAACGCAACGAAGATGAAGACGAAAGTGATGCGGTGCAATTACTTACCTTACATGCATCAAAAGGTCTGGAATACCCGTATGTATTTATGGTTGGTATGGAAGAAGGGTTGTTGCCGCACCAGGTGAGTATTGATGAAGAAAATGTTGATGAAGAGCGCCGTTTAGCCTATGTAGGGATAACTCGTGCGCAGCAAGAACTGACGATGACCTACGCTAAAATACGTCGTCAATTCGGTGAAACTTCACAAACTGAGTTAAGCCGTTTTGTGCAAGAGTTACCACAAGATGACTTGGAGTTTGAGAATAAAAAAGCGCCAAGCTCTCAATCTGAACGAATGGAAAAAGGCCAAGCGCGCGTGGCTAATTTACGAGCGATGTTAAAAAAATAGTTTATAACTTATTTGGTTGTATCTCTTGTATGTGGTGTATTTTATTACTTAATTGATTTAATACGTGCTGCTTGCCCACAAAAAGAGCTAAGCCATGCTTATCTAATAAGGCCCTAAAATTTAAAATGGACGGGCCTTTTGCTATTACTTTAATGGCTTTAATTTTTGTAATAGCTAATACCCCTTGCAGCTGCAAGCTATAGCTACGCTCTTGTAATATGCGTTTACTGAAGGTTGAGCTGAGCAATATATAATCAAAATCTTGCTCTGATATTAAGTTTAATTCACAGCGATTTTTAGCAAAGTCATTTAATCCAATGGTATAACCATTCTTTTTAAGGGTGCTCAGGTTATTAGATTGAGACGTAGAAGCGTATCTAATTTCTTGCTCGTTAAATAACAAACAGATTTTTTTTACTACCGGGCCTATTTTGTTCAATAATCGAGATAACGCTAAAAACGGTTCTTTTTCTAATAACAGACTAGAGCAAGGCAATAGTATGGTATTAAGCTTTGCTTGCTGGGCCTGCTTGTGAGCTTGCTCTATAAGTTGTAATTCAACTTTCAACTGCAGATCTTTGTCGCTGGTAAACTTTCTTAATATTTCAAAGTTGGTACTGCCTAAAACAGGGTGTTCGCCAAACGCTTCTAGTAATGACTCTGATTGTTCTTGTGCATCTAGGGTAATAATTTCAGCGCTGCGAAAGTGTAGCGGGAGTTTATCAAGGTGGTGAATCACCTCTTTATCTGGTGCATTATTACCTGCATTTAATAGCGGGTGAAAAAATTCAAAGCGGCTGCGCCCGGCATTTTTTGCATAATACATTGCAGCATCTGCATCACGAATAATTTCATCTGTATTTTTATAATTACGTTTTGAATAAGTAATACCAATGCTGGCACCACTTTGCATGCTCACTCCCTTTTCACAAAAGGGTTTTTTCATTAACTCGATTAATCGCTTAGCGATATCTTCGGCTTGCTGTCGCTCAGTAAGATGAGTAAGTAAAATCACAAACTCATCACCACCTAAACGGGCTAATAAGTCATGTTCACGGATACATTGAGTAAATGCTTCACTAACGCTAATAAGAAACTGATCGCCCGCTTGATGGCCTAATTGATCGTTTATATCCTTAAACTTATCTAAATCAATAAACAGCACGGCAAATTCTTGCTCAGGAAAATGCTGATAATATTGCAGGGTTTTCTCAAGCTGGGTCAAAAATAAGCTGCGATTTGGTAGCCCTGTTAATGAATCATGGTGAGCATCATGATAAAGCTGTTGCTCTACTTTTTTACGCTCTTCAATCTGCATTTGTAGGTGCATGTTGGTTTGGCTTATTTCTTTGGTTTTTTCAACAACTCGGTATTCTAACTCTTGATGACTTTGCTTAAGTGCTTGATTAGCTAAATGAGTCTGCAATACATTGGCTATTTGATGGGATACAAAAGTAATAAGCTCACAGTCATCGTTATTAAAAACATGTTTATTTTGATAAGCTTGGCAAACAATTAAGCCAATTACACCTTGTGCTGTTTTAAGCGGAGCGCCGAGCCAACTGGTGGCTAATTGTGATGTTGGGGTTTTCTCAGGACGTTTTACAATACCGTCACTTATTAATTTATCCGCTCTTTTTAAGTCAATAAGTTGCGTTTTTTCAGTGCTTAATACCAGCTCACTAAACCCTTTGGCGAAAGGTCTTGGTTGATTATTCTTATGAAATTCGTCGGCGCAATAGGGAAAACTTAGCCAGCCAGTGTCTTTATCATAAAGTGCAATATAAAGGTTTTCGGCATAGGTAATGTTTTTTATAATTTCGTGTACTTGTAGGTAAATATCGACTATGTATTTACTTTGTGTGGCTAACTCGGAAATTTTAAATAAAATTTGTTGACGCTCTAGTGCGCTCTTTCGCTGATCAATTTCAAGGTTTAGTGCTTCATTACTTTGAGTCAGAGCACGGGTACGAATTTTCACTTCAGACTCAAGTAGCTCGCGTTTTTTAACGCGTTCAATCGCGGTTGCTAAATAAAGCGACATGACTTCCAATAGCTCTATTTGCTGATCACTGTAGCTTTGCTCTAAGTCATAGCTTTGCGCAACGAGTACACCAATAATTAAGTTATCACGAAATACCGGAACACCGACCCAGTGCTCGGCGGGTGTGCCAAGTAAACGAAACTTCCCCCTGTCTGCATCAGCTTGCATTTGCTCACGGCTAAAATAGGTGGTTTTACCTTGCTCGAATACATAACCGGTAACACCGTGATTAAAGTTGTGATCTTGATTAAGCGGCGCCGAAATACCGTCTTTTTCATCAGCAAAGTAAGATAATTCTAGTGTGTGCGTAAATTGGTTTTGTAATACTACATAAAAGCTTTTACTGGGAATGTAGTCTTGTAAAATATTATGTATAGCAGGGTATAGTAAGTTTAATTCAGCCACAGTGCTGGCTTGCTCTGATAATTGGATAAGAGCATTTTGTAGATGATGTGATTGCTTGTACTTTTCAACTAGTAACTCTAAGCGTTTGTTTCTTCGAGCTAGTTTACTCAGTAAGTCTGTTTTATCTTCCAATGACGTTGAACCGACTGTTATTATTGTTTAATTATTACCCTTATAATTCCACTTTTTGTACCTGTCGTCAAGGATGTAATAGCCTTAGAAATAATATTAAATTACTACTAAATTAGTGCTGTTAACTTTTTGGTAATAAAAAAGGCCGGTTTAAACCAGCCTTTTTTAGTATTAAATTTAGTTTGTATACTACTTTTTAGTCATGAAGTCGATAGCAGCTTGTAGCTCATCATCTGAGCAGTCCATACATGTGCCTTTTGGTGGCATCGCATTAAAACCATTAATAGCATGATTTAACAAAGTATCTGCGCCTTTAGCTAAACGTGGTGCCCAATCGTCTGCTGATTTTGGTGCATCTAGTGCTCCGGTACCATGACAAGCAAAACAGGCTGCTTGGTAAACTTGTTCGCCAGTACGTGGGCCTGATGGTACTTCAGCAGCGGCTGCTTTATCACCTTCTAGGTAAACCGCACCAACGGGTGCAATACGTTTTTTAATTGCATCTTCAGCCATAGAGTTATCATACGGTTGTGCGTATGCGGTAGTTGCTAGCAATAATAATGCTGCTGATAGTTTTTTCATTTTGCCTTGCTCACTTCGAGTGGAACGTGATCAATCACGATAGATGACGGAATTTAAAACGATTATAACGCTTAGCCGTCATTTATAAAATGCTGGAACTGTTTTTTATTTGCAAAAAAATGTCATTTTTTTGCGCTAGCGCAAAAAATTATCTTAGTATCAGCACATTTTAAGCACTGCTGTTACTAACTTCTCAATACCTGCATCAGCTTCTAAAATAGACTCGGCGAGCATATAAGCGGGTGTTGTTACGAGCTTGTGCTGTTGATCAATAATAATTTCGGAAACTGGACAGGCTACATGCTCTGCACCTAACGCATTTATCGCACTAGCCGTATCTTGATCATCACCAATGGTTACTTTGGCGTTAGCTGAATAAATCAATGGGATCAAAGCAGGGGTAATACACATATAACCTGCGGGTTTATTATTATCAGCAAACGTTTTACAAGCTTTGAGCACATCTGTTTGAACGTGCGCCTGAGCTCCCTTTACTGCAAAGTCAGAAAGGTTTTTTGCTGCACCAAAACCACCAGGTAAAATTAAGGCATCAAAATCAGCAGCATCTAGCTCAGTTATTGGTTTTATTTCACCTCGGGCAATGCGCGCCGCCTCTACTAATACATTACGATCCGATGCCATTTCTTCACCGGTTAAATGGTTTATAGTGTGCATTTGCATAATATCAGGTGCAAAACACTGATACTCTGCGCCGGCCTTCGCAATGTGTAATAAACTGAGTACCGCTTCATTAACTTCAGCACCGTCATAAACACCACAACCAGATAAAATTACGGCTATTTTTTTCATTATATAAACTCCCTATGAAGTTGCTTGTACATAAAACCCATAGTTCAGATGGTAAAGCAGAGTAAGATAAACCGCAAAAATAAAAAGTTTACGGGCAAAGATCTGATTGTAACCAAGGTAACTCGCTCTATATGCTTTTTTAAAAGTTTGGTCAGTGTAAAAAAGTATAAAGGATCACTATGATCTTAGATCCATTGTGATAGAATGCTTGTCCGGTTATTTAAAAGGACTAAAATAATCCAGTATGAATAGCTAAAAGGAATTTGACTAAAACCTTTTTCCACATTGGTTTAAAATAATAAAAAAAGAACCTCGCATTATCTTTTTTATATATAAAACATAATCTTAAGTTATTTTTCTAGGTGTATTTAACACTTCGGAAGAATCATTTGTGGTTGTTATCTACATAGTTATCCACAACTTGTGCTAACTGTATCTATACACTGGTTATTAATTCACAGTCGTTTTCTGTGCGGCCTTATGGCATGCTTAACATTACTTTGTTTTTCTCATTTAGGATCCAATTACACCATGGCTCAGATCCCTGAAAATCCGCTAATTCTAGTTGATGGCTCATCTTATCTATTTCGTGCTTATCATTCTCCACCACATTTAACTAACTCAAAAGGCGAAGCAACAGGGGCTATTTATGGTGTGATCAATATGCTTAAAAGCTTGATCAGACAATACGATCCGAGTCATATGGTCGTGATATTTGATGCCAAAGGTAAAACCTTCCGTAATGATATGTATAGCGAATATAAAGCTAACCGCCCACCAATGCCCGATGACTTACGCACACAAATAGCGCCTATTCACAATATTATAAAAGCCATGGGTTTTCCGCTTATTAGTATTGAAGGGGTTGAAGCGGATGATGTTATTGGTACGTTTGCACGTATTGCCTCTGAGCAAAAGCGCCATGTATTGGTATCAACAGGCGATAAAGACATGGCTCAACTAGTAAACGAGCATGTCACTTTGATCAATACTATGACCGACAGTATTTCAGATCCCCAAACCGTGGTTGAGAAGTTTGGTGTTGGTCCTGAATTGATTATTGATTATCTCGCGTTAATGGGCGATAAAGTTGACAATATTCCTGGTGTTGAAGGTTGTGGTCCTAAAACCGCGGTTAAGTGGCTACAAAAGTATGGATCGTTACAAGGGGTGCTTGATCATAGTGCTGAAATCAAAGGTAAAATAGGTGAAAAGCTAGCCGCGGCAGTTGAGCATTTACCTCTTAGCTATGAATTAGCTACAATTAAGTGCGATGTTGAAGTTGAGTCAAATTTAGAAACCTTCAAGCTTCAAGCGCCAAATCGAGATGAATTAATTGCGCTTTATGGCGAATGCGAATTTCGTCGCTGGTTAGCTGAGTTGTTAGATAACCCAAAAGATACTGACACCCATTTAGCTGTACCAAGCGATGAAACTGAATTACCAAAAGTCGCTGATGCCAATTATGAGACTATATTAACCGAACAACAGCTCGATGCATTAGTAAAACAGCTTAACGAAGCTGAACTCTTCGCTTTTGATACTGAAACAACTAGTCTTGATTATATGCAAGCGCAATTAGTCGGTATGAGTTTTGCCGTTAAAACGGGTGAAGCCGCGTATATTCCCATAGCCCATGACTACCCAGATGCACCTGAGCAACTCAGCATTGAAACCGTAATGGCAAAAGTTGGCCCAATTTTAGCCGATGAAAATAAAGCTAAAGTCGGGCAAAATTTAAAATACGATAAAAGTGTGCTTGCCAATGCTGGGTTTGAGCTTAATGGTATTAAGTTTGACACTATGCTGGAGTCGTATGTATTTAATAGTGTCGGTACTCGCCATGATATGGACTCATTGGCACTTAAATACTTAGGTCATAAAAATATCAGCTTTGAAGAAATTGCGGGTAAAGGTAAGAAGCAACTTACTTTTAATCAAATTGAGCTTGAAAAAGCCGCCCCCTACGCGGCAGAAGATGCCGATATTACGCTACGTTTACATGAGGTTTTATGGCCAAAAATTGCGGCAGATGAAAAGCTAAAATCAGTTTTTGAAGAGATTGAACTACCATTAGTCAGTGTTATTTCAGATATTGAGCGCACTGGGGTGGCTATTGATAGCAAAATGCTAGCAGCGCATAGTCAACGTCTAGGCGAGCGCTTGATTGAGCTTGAAAAAGAAGCCTATGAAATAGCTGGCGAACCGTTTAACTTAAGTTCGCCTAAGCAGTTACAGGTATTGTTGTTTGAAAAGCTAGAATTGCCAATTATTAAAAAGACTCCAAAAGGCGCACCGTCTACCGCTGAAGAAGTATTACAAGAACTGGCTCATGATTACCCATTACCTAAAGTCATTATTGAGCACCGTGGTTTATCCAAGCTTAAGTCAACTTATACCGATAAACTGCCATTGATGGTAAATGAGCAAACTAACCGTGTGCATACATCGTATCATCAAGCGATAACGGCGACAGGGCGTTTAAGCTCTACCGATCCTAACTTACAAAATATTCCTATTCGCTCAGAAGAAGGTCGTCGTATTCGTGAAGCGTTTACAGCAGCCGATGGCTATAAAATTGTGGCTGCCGATTACAGTCAAATTGAGCTGCGTATTATGGCGCATTTATCGCAAGACAAAGGCTTATTAAGTGCCTTTGCTGATGGCCTTGATGTACATAGCGCCACCGCCTCAGAAGTTTTTGGAGTGAGCCTTGATGAAGTTACCAGCGATATGCGCCGTAAAGCAAAAGCGGTAAACTTTGGCTTAATTTACGGTATGTCGGCCTTTGGTTTAGCACGTCAACTAGATGTGCCACGCCATGAAGCCCAGCATTATATTGATAAGTATTTTGAACGCTTTCCGGGAGTGCTTGAATATATGGAATCAACACGTAAAAAAGCCGCCGAAAATGGCTATGTGGAAACAATTTTTGGTCGTCGTTTACATCTACCAGAAATTAACGCCCGTAATGGTATGCGTCGTAAAGGCGCAGAACGTGCAGCAATCAATGCACCTATGCAAGGTACAGCCGCCGATATTATTAAAAAGGCCATGCTAACGGTTCATAAGTGGGTTGCTGAACAAACGCCAAATACTGTCAAAATACTCATGCAAGTACACGATGAATTGGTTTTTGAAATTAAAAGCGACTGTGTAGAGCGCTACACTGCAGAAATTTGTAAATTGATGTCACAAGCCGCTGTGCTTGATGTGCCATTATTGGTTGAAGCTGACAGCGGCGACAATTGGCAGCAAGCCCACTAACTCTTCTAAGCAGAAGTGATCAGTCTATAGGCAATTCACTTCTGTTTTGAATGTACCTTGTAAAAAAAAAGTAAATAGTTGAACGGGTATGTTGGTATTAGTTATATGTTTATCAATTCTATTGGTTTGTCCCCATATTTAGTTTATTTATTAATGCTTATTTGCTAAAGTCCGCCCGTCCTCATCCTGTAGGACATCCTGTTGATGGTGCACTCGTAAGGGTGCAACGTGTTGATAGCTTCTCTTCAGTTTGCTATACCGGCTCGCCTTATTTTGGGTGAGCCGATTTTTTCTTTTTGCTGTCTTTTTCCTGACTTTCTATTTATTGCACTAAACGCTGCAAGTGATAACATCAAAGCTCATTTATTAAATACCAAAGGAAATGCGTCATGGTTAAATCTCTTGCGATAGTCTCTCTTTCGTTATCTAGTTTATTAATGGCAGGATTTGCGCATGCTGATTGGCAGTTAAATAATCAGCAAAGTCGCGTAAGCTTTGTATCGGTGAAAAAAAATAGCATTGCTGAGGCTCATCATTTTAAAACCATTAGCGGTGAGTTATCAGCTAAAGGTGCTTTTACATTAGCTATCGACTTAAGCTCAGTTGAAACTAATATCCCAATTCGTAATGAGCGTATGGGTGAGTTTTTATTTGAAACGGCAACGTTTTCTAAAGCAACATTAACCGCCGATTTAGGTGATAAAATTAAACAGTTATCAGCAGGTCAACATGTACTAAGTGGCGTAAGTGCTGAACTTGATTTTCATGGTACGAAAAAGTCGCTAACAATTGATGTATTAGCTAGCGTGTCTGAAAAAGGCGATATAACTGTGTCATCATTTACCCCTGTTATCATCAATAGCGGTGATTTTTCTGTAACTGAGGGCGTAGCTAAACTGCAAGAGCTTGCAGGTTTACCGTCTATTGCTACTGCGGTACCAGTTACTTTTGCATTGACACTTAATAAGCAGTGATATCACTCAGTGATTTGGCGCAGCAGTTATCTGTGCCAAACAAGCCTTTTGATCTTTGGCAGCCAACTCATTGCGGACAATTACCTATTGTTATTGATGAGCAAGGAAGGTGGCATTACTGCCAGAGTGAAATAACTCGCATTGCGATGGTTAAACTGTTTGCTTCGGTACTTTGTAAAGAGGAAAATCAGTTTTACTTAAAAACGCCAGTAGAAAAAATAGCCATTACCGTACACGACGCTCCTTTTATTATTATTGATTGGTGCTTTGAACAAACCGGACAAGGGCAAGTACTGTGCTGTGTTGATAATTTACAACGCACGTGGCTGGTTACCAATGAGCAACCGTTACTGGTTCAAGATTATCAAGGACAAGATGTGCCGTATTTACGGCTACCTTATGGCTGTAGTGCGCGGGTATCTCGGAGCGTGTTTTACCAGTGGGCTGAAATAGCCGAAGCATCAGAGCATGGCTATTTCATTCAATCTGTAGGTGAGCGTTTCTACTTGTCTACTTAAGCGTCAGACTTAGGCGTTGTTTCATTATCAGTCGGTGGTACTGCAATAACAGGCCCCAAATACCATTCATCAAGCTTTTTAGCTACTTCTGGTAAGCCAGTCCCTTTTAATGACGAAAAAGCATGCACTGTAATATCACCTTCGAGTGCGCTTAATTCACGGCGAACCTGTAAAACTTGTGCTTTACGTGCACCTTGCTTTAACTTATCGGCTTTTGTTAGTAAAGCTAATATCGGAATTTCACTGCCAATTGCCCAATTAATCAAATCACGGTCTAAGTCTTTTAATGGGTGGCGAATATCCATCAAAATTACAATGCCTTTTAAGCTTTGGCGTTTTTGTAGGTATTCACCCAATGACTTTTGCCATTTTTTCTTCATTTCGATAGGTACTTTAGCAAAACCGTAACCCGGTAAATCTATAAGGCGCATATTATCCACTTCAGCCAATTCAAACGTATTGATTAGCTGCGTACGGCCTGGGGTTTTACTGGTACGGGCGATCTTTTGATCGGTTAAAGTATTTAATGCGCTTGATTTACCTGCATTAGAACGACCAGCAAAAGCGACTTCAATTCCCGTATCAGCAGGTAATTTAGTGATGTCTGGAGCGCTGGTTACGAACGACGCAGTATTATATTTGATACGAGATTTGAGCACGGGCTTTCCTAAGTACATAAGCAAAAAATAAAAGTAAACTAAATTTACTCAATACGCGTATTTTATACTATTACTGACGTATTCAAAAGCGTATTTAGCTATGCTAACTTAGGTTTAATGTACTTAAATAGCTTGTTTTAAACTTTATTTAGGCAAAACCCTATAATTTATAAGCTTAATACGGGCAGAAAACGTGCCAGAGAATTTATTATCGTGTAGAATATAGAAATCACAACATCCATATTGTAGATGGCACAGGGTCGGAAACAGAGAATTCACCATGAAAAAAATAGCACTATCTTTAACTATATTGCTTGGTGCGTTGTCAGCAAGCAACGCAACAGCATTCGATGGCGATGTAAACGCAGGTAAAGAAAAATCAGCAACGTGTGCGGCTTGTCACGGCCCAGACGGTAATGCACCGGTTAACATCTACCCAAAAATTGCTGGGCAACACGCAGATTACATATATAAGCAACTTACTGAATTTAAACTCGGTATGACTTCAGGTGGTAAAGAAGGTCGTATGGAGCCAGTAATGAGCGGTATGGCAATGCCTTTAAGTGACCAAGATATGAAAGACTTGGCAGCCTATTTTTCATCTTTGAACATGAGCGAAGGCGCAACGCCTGAAAATGTGGTTGAAGCAGGTTCTATGCTTTTCAAAGCAGGCGATGTAGAACGTGGTATTCCATCGTGCGCCGCATGCCATGGCCCTCGTGGTAATGGTTCTTCATTGGCAAACTTTCCAAAAATTGCTTTTCAGCATCCTGAGTATATTAAGTCACAGCTTGAAAAGTTTCGTGAAGGTACACGTAATAATGACCATAACGAAATGATGCAAGATATTGCTGCCAAGCTAACGGATAAAGATATTGAAGTATTATCTAAGTACCTTGGTGGCTTGCACTAAAGTTGTATTTATTTAATGCTTAGATAGCACTAAAATACAAAAAGTTATTTAAAAAGCAGCATTAGCTGCTTTTTTTGTTTTTGTAATCTGACTGATATTACCTTTTTACTTGTAAGACATTGACTATACTTGTGTGTAAGCTAAAGCTTAATTTTATTTTTGTTTTTATTTTAAGTTAATGTTATTAAACAAAGTTGTCTTGTTGCAATATGTTTTATGTAAGAAAAGATATATAAATTAGTTGTAACGAAATTATTAATGCGTAAATTATCCCCTGTCGCTTAAAAAATAAAAACAATATGGAATTAACTATACGGAAAGTAGCGCGTCAACAATATAGGGGATATAACATCGGTTGGTGTTAATAAGGGAACTAACTAAAAAAGAGTCATTGAAGACCGAAAATAATAAAAGCTCATGGAAGTTTAATAATAAAAACAAAATGGAATGGTACATGGAAGATAATAAAAATAACAATATGGAACAATAGTAATAAAAATAATAAAAATAATAAAGACTAAAAAGTCGAAGGGAGAAGAGTCCAGTTAAATGGCGCTCAGATTAGCAGGCGGTAGAGATGTTTTCTCTACCGCCTTTTTATTTGTGCTGTTACAATAGAGATGAACATATTTAAGTCACTTGAATATGTGGTGCGCGAGTCGTTGAGTCACCCAACCTCAACCCGCACAGAAAAAATTCTCCTGGCAAGGCCAGCACTGCGACGCCAAAATGCGCGTTGCGCAAAACCTCTTAAGTGAGACGAGCAAGATATGAGTAGAAAGAAAAAGTCACGCAAAATTCCATCAAACGGCCCGGTACGCTTAAGCCAAGATAAACTTAAAGAAATGCGTGCGTTAAAAGAGCAACGAGTAAAGAAAACCAAGGGGGCTAAGCCGGGCTCTCGTAATGCACCTGAAGCACTCAACAATGAAACTTCAGGTGGTAATCAGCAATCTAAAGATAAGCGTGTCGGTAGTAAAAAGCCTATCTCATTGGTGCCAGTTAAAGCTGAGCCAAAAGTTGAGATGAAGCGTCATTTAAAGCCGCAAGCAGAGCTTAAAAAAGCAAGCCAACCAGAGCTTTCACCAGAGCAAGAGTTAGCGGCACTGGAAAGTGACGAGCGTTTATTAAAGCTCGTTGAGCTACACGAGCGTGGGCAATTATTAACGGGTAAAGATGCTAAGTATTTTAATAGCCGCATCGCCCGTCATCAGCAACTATGTGAAACTTTAGGTATCGAAGACGAACCTGAAGATGACTTTGATGATGAAGAATTAATTACAGAAGGTAATAGTGATTTCGATCAGTACTTATCGGACGATTTAGCCAGCGAATGGCTAGATGATGAGGATGAAAAATAATGGATATGATGATCTTAGCTCTGTGTGTTGGCGCTGCGATCATCGCAGGGCTAGCATTTTACGCAGGCCAACTTCTTTATAAACTAAATACCCAAAAAAAATATATTGCACAGCAGCAGTTAAAGAAACAGCAGGAGTTGGCGAAGTCACGTCAGCAGCGAAATTTAAAGCTTGCTGATAGTATTCATTTAATTGCTCGTGCGATGAATGAAGAGCAGTGCGAGTTCTCTGAAGGGTGCTTACGTATTTGGGTATTGATGTCACAATACAGTTTTGAGCAAGAACAAGACCTTACTGAGCGTTACCCAGGCATTTATGCTATGTATGATGTGGTAAAAGATATGCCTACTCATGAGGCTCGTAAAAAGTATTCGAAGAAGGATGTTTTTAAACAAGATACTGCCCGCTGGCGTGCTGAAGAGGCAAACACCGCAGCAATTAAAGCAGACTGCGAAAAGCTGATTGTTGATTTTAAAGCCGAGCCGGGTAGCGATAAGGTTGTGTTTAACTAACCTAAATGGTGCTCAAGAGATTTGTTCGGTACTTAGTTAATATAAAAAGCAGACTAGAGTCTGCTTTTTTTGTTTTTATTGGGCTTGTGCGTACGTATTTAAATAACTCGAGAAAATCGAGTGGCGTTAACTTGTTTTTGTAAATGGGCGTCAAAACACATACAAATAATGCGAATAAATAAGTTTCCACGCGGTGTTACCTTAATTTTACTCCCCTCAATACAGACCATTCCATCAGCAATTAACGGCTCAAGGGCTTTAATTGAGTCGCTAAAGTAATCATTAAAACTGATATTAGCATCAAAATTAAGTGCGAATTTAGTCTCGATGCTTTGTGTATCTAATTCAAAGTGACAAATAAGCTGCCTTATTACTTCTGCACGAATTATATCGTCTTGGTTTAAGTCTATACCTTTAGTAATTGCACTGCCGTGCTGAGTCTCAATTTCATGATAATAGGACTTTAAGTCTTTTTTATTTTGTAAAATAGCGGTGCCAATTTGTGAAATTGATGACACCCCTAAACCGAGTAAATCACAATCGCCATGAGTGGTATAGCCTTGAAAGTTACGATGTAATTGTTGGCTATTTTGTGCGATAGCTAGTTCATTGTCCGCTTTTGCAAAGTGATCCATACCTATAAATTGATATCCTGCCTGTATCATTTGCGCTAGAGTATTTTTAAACATAGTCAGTTTATCGTTCGCGTTTGGTAAGTCAGCATCTTTGATTTTCCGCTGAGCGGCAAATCGCTCTGGTAAATGAGCATAATTAAATACAGAGACTCTATCAGGGCTGAGCGCTATTAATTGCTCAATAGTTTGCTTAAAGCTCTCAGGTGTTTGCAGTGGCAGGCCGTAAATCATATCGGCGTTAATCGATTTAAAGCCAAGCTCGCGAGACTCAGTAATTAAGCTTTTTACTTCATCAACACTTTGTGGGCGGTTTACAGCTAATTGCACGTCGTCATTAAAGTCTTGAATACCAAATGAAACACGATTGAAACCTAATAGGCGTAATTGGGTTAGCATTCCTTTAGCAAGTGAACGAGGGTCTATTTCGATAGCGCGCTCTGCATCTATGGCAAAATTAAAATTTTGATTTAATACACTAATTAAACGGCTCATTTGCGCTTGGGTTAGAAAAGTCGGGGTGCCGCCACCAAGATGCAGTTGCTCCACTTTATAATGTTTAAATAAAATAGCTTGAGCGATGATTTCCTTTTCAAGGTAATCGATATACACGTCAGCTTTGGACTGATGACGAGTAATTACCTTGTTACAGCCACAGTAGTAACAAAGCTGGCTACAAAAGGGGATATGAATATAAAGCGATAACTTGTTGCTGCTTGAGGCGTTTATCGCACTTATCAAATCTTTCTGCTGATAACCTTCTGAAAATGATAAAGCGGTCGGGTAAGAGGTATACCTTGGTCCAGACACATTATATTTATTGATTAAGTTTTTATCCCACTTTGGTAAATCAATCATCACGCGCACCTTTAACATTCATAAGGCGGGTAGTATAAAAAAAAGCCCTGACAGGTTTATTGATCTACAACAAAAAAGAGCGCTGAATTGCGCTCTTTTTAAGATAAGTGCTGGCGATGTATTGTAATTTAAACTGAATCACCGTTTTATTGAGTGCGGCAACAGTTCATGGGCATGGTTCGCGGTGCTATTCAATAAGGTATTTATAGCCGATAGACTGCTATTAATGTCTTCAGCAACTACGGTTTGCTGCTCTGTTGAAGTGGCTATATGATGACTTTGATCTTGTACTTTAGTTATTGATCGCAGCTGCGCCGTGGCATTGACTAACTGCTCAGTAAGAAACCGTAACCTTGGCCATTGAAGCGAGTGTCTTCGACTATTTTATTAAGCTGTACATCTACCCCTTCCAAAACCAACTAGGCCTTGCTGGTTATTATAAGCCGGTTGCAGTACTGCAGCAGAAGCGTCGCCGGTAGTAAGATCTACCGATATAGAGCTTACGTATAAATGATTTAATTTTAGTGCGGATTATTAATAAAGTTTTCGACCACTTTACCGTAACGTGAAAAGTAACCTTGTATAGTAAGTTGTTCAGATTTAAGGTACGTTTGGGTTTCGCGTTCTATCGCATGACGTGATAATGAGGCGATATGATTGACAAAAAAACTGGAAGCGATGATCAGTAATACACTGAGAGTTCCGCCAATCAGTAAAAGTATTTTCTCTAAGTGATAAATTATCGAG